>JBAUCP010000722.1:0-19992 GCA_049677625.1 Occallatibacter sp.
CGACGCCTTGGGCTTCTCTGCGTCGGAAGCCAGCGCGCTGAAAGTCAAAGCGGAGATTCTGTCCGCGATCCTTGAGTATGTGCGGGACAAGGGCTACACTCAGGCGCAGCTTGTGGACATTCTGGACGAGTACCAGCCGTCGGTGAGCAGCCTGCTCAAGGGCCGAATCTCCCAAGTGAGCATCGAGAAGCTGTTGCGCTACGCCGACCGGCTGCATTTGCAGACGAGCATCGCAGTACGGCCCATAAATGGGCGAAGCCGTCGTGTGACAAGCCAAGCCACGGCAAGCGCGCGCCGCCCGGCGCGAAAACTCGCAGCGGCAGTTTAGCAACTCGCATTGTGCCGGGGTCTCACTGAAAGTCCCCTGTAGCTTTCTGGTGATACTTTTGGGGATACTTTTTCCCCGATTTCCATGCATTTCCATGCAGCGCCATGCGCAAGCAGTTCTCCCATTAAGATGCTGCAATTAAATTACTTATGCACGTGAATGCGCCCAAATGCAGTCCTGTGCAAAATGTGCAAAAATGGGACTCATAATCCCTTGGTTGGGGGTTCGAATCCCTCCGGGCCCACCATTGAATCAATCCATTGCACTGTGCCGGGTCGCGGTTCGCCGCGGGCGCGGGTTGTTAGCTGCCGAAACCGGGCTCTTCACCCATGCGCTGCGCTCGCTGGCTGACGCAGAGTTGCCGGCGACGAGCGGGCGGAGGGTGCGCGCCGCTACGTCTTTCCTGCAAACGGCATCCCAATTCCAAGCCGTGGCGCCGCGGTTTGCCAAGACGGGAAAGCGCAAATCGAGCTATACTGCTGTCCCATCCGGGAAAGTTGTTCGCGGCCCCGGCACGCCAGCTAGCAGGAGGATCCGATGAAGATTACCGACACCATTGGATTGGTGCTGAAACACAAGGGGCAGGCAACGATCCTGTCCATCACGCCCGAGCAGTCGGTCTACGAGGCGCTCGAGATGATGGCCCGTTACGACATCGGCGCCCTGCTGGTGTGCTCCAACCATCGGCTGGTCGGTATTCTCTCCGAACGCGACTACGCGCGCAAAGGCGTGCTCAAAGGCCACCACTCCAAGGAGACCCAGGCGAGCGAAATCATGACCAGCCCGGTTCTGTTCGTCAGCCCACAGCACACCGTGGATGAGTGCTTGTCCATGATGACCGACCACCATTTCCGCCATCTGCCCGTGCTCGAAGGCGATGACGTGGTGGGCGTCATCTCCATCGGCGACCTGGTCAAGTGGGTCATCTCCGGGCAGGAACACACCATCCAGGCGCTCGAGGGCTACATCACCGGAGCCTATCCGGGATAAGCCGGGCCGCGTCCGGAATCCGGAATTTTTGGGCGTTGCTGCCCCGCACTGCGGAGAAACCGTGCCGGGAGCAAAACCCGGACCTGCCGGCCTGTACCCTTCAAACCGAGCCACTCGCAGGCGTTCCACAGGGTGACACCCCTGTCCTCCGGCAACATATAATTTCCGCAGGCTGCAATCCGGTCTGATTTTTCCCTGTAAAGCGAGAAACACTGTTGGCACGTGAGCTTTATACCGCGCGTCTTGAGCGGAAAATCTGTATCTCCGAAGTAGCCCAGTGCTACCACTTCGATTTCGTGCTCGACGGCATGGAGAGCTTCCCGTTTACCTCTGGCCAGTTCATCTCCGCTGTGGCCGCTGACCCGAACGGCAAGCAGCAGACCCGCGCCTACTCCATCTCCTCAGCTCCGCGTGAGAACCGCTTCGATCTTTGCGTCAACCGCGTTGAGAACGGCTTTTTCTCGAACTACCTCTGCGACCTGCCCGAGGGCGGCGCCGCTGAGGTGCATGGGCCGCATGGTCATTTCATTCTGCATGAGCCGGTCACGGACTCGATTCTGGTGGCCACCGGCACGGGCGTAGCGCCCATGCGCGGCTACACGCAGTGGTTGTTTCCTGAGAATGGCCCCGACCGCAGCAACGGCAAGGATATCTGGCTTGTCTACGGCACGCGCTACGAGACTGACATCTACTACCAGGAAGAGTTCGAAGCGCTCGAACGCCGCGTGCCCAACTTCCACTTTCTGCCCACGCTCAGCCGCGCGCAGGATAGCTGGACCGGCCTGCGCGGCCATGTGCAGGTGCACATCGCGAAGATCGTGGAAGAGCGCGCCGCACGGCTCGGCCTGCCGCTGCCCGCGCCGCCTGTCGATCCGGCCATTCCGCCGCGCGACCTGCAGTTCGACATCTATGTCTACATCTGCGGCCTCAACTTCATGGTCTCCGGCGTGCGCGAACTGATGACCGGCTACGGTTGGCACCGCAAGCAGATTGTGTTCGAGCGGTACGAATGATCCGGCCGGAAATGGCCATTATCCCCCGAAAAAGCTGCTTTTTTTGCGCCAAAACTGCCGCATTTTGATGCGGAAATAACGCCATCGCGACTGTGAAACTGTGAAGTCTTGCCTGCTAAACGATTGAATTCATTCGATCGGGTACGGCTTCACAGTTTCACAGCCGGGGTTTTTCGGTGTGGGGGGTAGGGGGGCCGTTCAAATACCGGGATCAGAGAGTGTTCTGCTGCCATTATGCGCTGCGGGAAGGGAACGATCGGCAAGTTTCTGGGGCGATGCTTTCCCAGGTCTCAGAAGCGAGACCTGGGCCACCCGCCCGCTCATCGCGATAAGGCCGCGATGAACGGGGCACAGCTTCCGATACCAGGATGAGTGGGCCACCTGCAGTCCGACTCGTCTCCCGCTCATTGAGGAAGATCACCTTGGGTGCGCAAAACCGCTCAATAGATGCCCGGAATCAGCCGCTTTGTGCTACGGCTATAGCCTTCGTAATCGGCTCCAAAGGCCAGACGGAGCGCAGCCTCTTCAACATGAATGCGATACAGCACAGCCAGAGTCGGCGGAACGAGGGCAACGGCAAAACAGGCCCATGTGCGTGCGTGAAGGGCAAAAGCCAGCAGGATCAATTCCAGACCGAGATAGGAAGGATGACGGACGAGCCTATAGAGTCCGCTTCGCTCGAGTCCCTGTCCGGCGCGCGTCGCTACGTTCGTGCTAAAAGCTCTGCCCAGCCTGACGATTGCCAGGGCTCGAACTCCCAAGCCGAGAATCAAAATTCCAAGGGCCGCGGGCCGCAGCCAGCTATAACTTCCCGGCATGTCGGCCGGAAAAAAACTGTGCATCCAGTCGTCGATCCTGAGCGATGCAACAATAACAACCAAGAGAACGATCTGCGATCCGCGATCTTGTATCTTGCCTTCGCCCTGGCGCGTTTGGGTGAGCACGATGAGGAGGATTTCTCCCACCCCCCATACACCTGTCAGTGCATTGAAAAAGAATTCGAGATTCATCATTGTCCCGACCTACCTCCTGATTCCGCCTGGTATCGCTTTCGGTGCACGCTCTCGCGTGACCGTAAGAGAAGAATGCGCGGGACGGCCGGAGAAAAACAGTAGCCGGTGTCACCGATGAGAGATGACGGGTATCACCATGACACTTGTCATATATTCCGTATGACAGCGTGGGGTACCAGGATCGTTTGTCTGGTGGGATGATGAAGGTATGAGCGAGAGGCAGTCACACGCGCCGGAACAAGAAGCCGCAGTCCCGGGTACACACATCACCGACTCGAAGCGGGAGTTTGTGCGTGGCCGCTCGATTGTGCGCTGGGTCGCGTTGCTTTATTCCGCATGCTTCTTTTTCATGCCGGCTTATCGGCACTCCTATGCGGTCTGGATGGAATTCGCGGTTTTTTACGCGGCCTTCCTCATTCTTTATTATCTCGTCGGGAAGCTTAAGGGACGTCAGCAGACAGTGGCGTTTCTGTTGTTCTTTCTCATCGCCTTTCTCTATTACCCGCTCAATCCGGAAGCCTACGTAATATTTGTCTACCCTTTCGCGATGCTTTGCCTTTTCTTCAGCCGTTTGCGCACCCTGTTCCTCGTGCTGATTGTGATGATGGCCGGAGTCGTAGCGGAGACTCGATACCTCGGTCACTCCTATGGCACAGCCGAAAGCGTGTTCCTCTACTGCGTGATCTTTGGACTCAGTAACTTTGCCTTCGCCCAGCAGGCGCGAACCAATTTTCTTCTGGAGCGTGCAAATTCCGAGATCGAACGTCTCTCCCAGGAAGCGGAGCGCGAGCGCATCGCGCGCGATCTGCACGACCTGCTTGGCCATACCCTGACCGTTATTACTGTGAAGCTCGATCTCGCCCGGCGGCTCCTGTCCCATGACCCAGACAGTGACTTAGTCCGTGCGCGGAACGAGATCGTGGAGGCGGAGCAGACTGCCCGGAATGCCCTCGCCGAGGTCAGGGAAGCCGTATCCGGCTACCGCGCCGAAGGACTTGACGCGGAGATCAGCCGCGCCCGGCGAAGCCTGCTTTCCGCCGATGTCAAATTGGCCACGACTCTCGCTCCAGTGAATCTCTCGTCGAGTCAGGTCAACGTGCTTTGCCTTGCGCTGCGTGAGGCGGTAACGAACATCGTCCGCCATGCTCACGCAACTGTCTGCCACGTGGCGCTCCTCGAAAAAGACAGGACGATTCATTTCACGATTGAGGACAATGGGCTGGGCGGGCCGATTCGCGAGGGCAACGGCCTGCGAGGCATGCGAAAGCGGCTTCAATCCGTGGCCGGGGCGGTGAAGCTGACAGGTTCGGCAAATGGAGGAACAAGCCTTGAGATAACCTTGCCGCTGGCGAGTGAATCACCGGCACAACCAGCGTCACAGATTGTGGGAGAGGCGGATACCCTTTGACACAATCTGTGACGCAAAAGATACGCGTGGTGCTGGCGGAGGACCAAAGCATGTTGCGCGGCGCACTCGCCGCGCTGCTCTCAATCGAACCCGATATTGAGGTGCTCGGATCTTTTTCCGATGGAGAGCAGGCCCTTCAGGCCGTCGGAAAGCACCGGCCGGAGGTTTTGGTAACAGACATTGAAATGCCGAAGATGAGCGGACTCGAACTCACCGCCCGTGTAAAAGAGCTTTACCCGGAGACACGCGTCCTGATATTGACGACGTTCGCGCGTCCGGGATATTTGCGTCGAGCACTGGAAGCGGGAGCATCTGCCTATCTTCTCAAAGACCGGCCCTCTGAAGAGCTCGCCGACGCCGTCCGGGGAGTCAGTCGCGGGGCCCGCATCGTGGATCCCCAACTGGCCTCGCAGATATGGAGCACGGAAAAAGACCCGCTCACCGATAGAGAACGCTTGATCCTGCGCCGCGCGGGCGACGGTGAAACTACCGCTGAACTGGCGCATTCGCTGCGACTCACAGAGGGGACTGTACGCAACTATCTCTCCGAGGCCATCTCCAAGTTGCATGCTTCCAACCGTTTTGAAGCGGCCCGGATTGCTCGCAAAAAGGGATGGCTTTGACGTGCGGCGATAGATGCGCTCCTGGTTGGTGTAACGTTCGGCGATGGCCCAGTTTGAAAAGGATATCCCTCAGAGGCTGAAGCCCTCGGTATTTTCAGGCCGTTCATTTGTCGGGGTTAAAACCCTGACCTACCAGCCCATACCCTTTAAAACTGAGCATCTGCGCACGGGTTGGCAATCTCTCATCAACCGGGGACGCCCTTATGCTGTGCTGAGGTGGAGTTATAGCAGTTGTCCAATTGATGTGCACCGAAAGCCGTATGCCGAGTGGCTTTTTTCCCAAGAAAAAGCCACCTTGCACGAAGCTCGCAAGGGCACGCGAATTGGAGAACTGCTCTAAACAAGCCCGACGCGGCGGACCAGGTCAGCGAATCGGGGGTCGTTTCGGATGGGGTCGAAATAGGGATGGGATTTGAGGTACTGCAGGATATTCGATTGCTCCCGGTAGGCTTGCTCGAGCCAGTAGAAGGTCTGTTGGTTGTCGCCGAGACCCAGGTAAGCGTTCACAAACGCACCCGCAGGAATGTAGCCCGTCTTCCTGCGCCGTTTCAGATCCGCGAGGAGCCGCATGGCATCGCTGCGCCGCCCCGCGTGGGCGTAGGCTCTGATCAGCACGCCGATAGCGGCAGGACTGCCTGGGGAAAGAGAGACCGCCTTTTCCAAAACCGGGATTGCGTCTGCCGGCTTATTGCCGGCGATCAGCGAAAATCCCAGACCGAAGAGACCGAATGCATTGTCCGGTTGTACAGCCAAGGCGCTGCGTGACTCGCGGATGGCGTCATCGTATCGGTGTGCCTGGAATAGAACCCACGATACGCGATCGCCGGTGACCCCAACCGGGTCCAGCGCCTGGGCGCTCTGAATCCAGGCCACAGCTTCGTCGGCACGTCCCTCGCATACCAGCCATAGAGCAAACCCCGCGTGGGCGTCTGCGTCATTCGGGTTCAATTCGAGAGCGCGCCGGTATTCCGTTTCCGCCTCAGCCCAGTGCCATTCTTCTTGCAGGTCATTTGCCAGCACTACGTGGGCTTCAACGAGATCCGGATCGAATGCCAGCGCCTTTCGGGCGAAGCTCTCAACTTTGGGCCGCGTTGCTTCGGGAGAAACTCCGGCAAAGACCGTTCCGAGGTTGGTGTAGGCCTCTGCCATGCCCAGGTAAGCTGGCGCAAACGTCGCGTCCTTGTTGAGGGCGTCCTGAAAATATTGAATGCTTTGCTCATCGGCGGCTTTGTTTCCCTGTCCTAAAGCAAACCTGCCTTTGAGATAGCTTTCGTAGACTTCAGGCGCAACCGTACGCACCGAGCTGAGCCGCTGCTGTTCCTGCCCGGTGGCCGTGACTTCCACTTTTTCGGCGATGGATTGCGCTAATTCGCTCTCCAGGCTAAGCGCATCGCGCATTTCGCGGTCATAGGTTTCCGACCAGAAATGCGCATCGGTTGCGCCGCGAATGAGCTGAGCCGTTACGCGAATGCGATCGCCTTCCTTTATGACAGAGCCTTCGACGATTGCGTCCACGCCCAACGATTTGGCGATCTCCGGTATGGAGAGTTGCGTATTCTTGAAGCGCATCACGGAGGTGTGAGAGATCACGCGCAGATCGTGGATGTTCGCGAGACGCCCGATGAGGTCCTCGGTGATGCCGTCGGCCAGGTATTCCTGCGCAGGATCGCCCGACAGGTTGCGCAGAGGCAGCACGGCCAGCGACTGAATCCTGGGCGCGACCGGAGCAGTTGTGCGGTGCCGCAGTACGAGCCAGGCGCCAACCGGCAGGCAGATGCAAAGAACGGCGGCCAGAGCAAACCACAGGCGGGCCCTGCGCGCGGGCTTGGCGTCGCGATTGCCCTGGTTGATCGGGGGCGCTTCCGGCTCAGGCTTCTTTTCGGGCTCGTCCACAGGCGAACTTCGACTCTGCATCCAGGCATCGAGTTCTTCGGCCAGGGCGTAGACGGAGCCGCGCTTGGCGTGGAGGTGCCGGTGAACGGGCATTCCCTCCCGCTTCTCCCAGCGCTGGACAGTCGTGATATCGCGCTTCAGATGCGCAGCGATTTCCTTCCACGAATCGAGCCGCTTTTCTGGCGGCTTCTCCACGGGCGGGATTTCGAACGACGGCTCACCCATAGAAATCTCCGCGGCATTTCGGCCTGTTACCTAGAAGTGAGCCGATTATAACCCTGCGACTCGAAGCGGCAAAAGACGGCATTTGACGGCAAGTGGCTGTTCGGTGAGTTGCCGCTTGACCCGGCGGTGCAGAGTACCCGATTGTCTTGCCAGTTCAGGCGCGAAGCCGCTGAAGTTCGACTCACCTCCATCGATTTCCAGGAAGCTGGGCCTTTGGGCAGTTTGCGAATTTTCAGTGACTCGGGCGCCAAATCTTAAAACTGGAGACCACTCATGAAAAGCAAAACCCTCGCTTCGGCGGTACGCGTGCTCGCACTGTTTTTGTTGATTTCAGGCACCTGCGCTTTGGCCCAGGAGCGCAGGCCAGTGCACTTCAGCGGCCTGATCAACGACTACTCCCCTTCGACTGTCAAAGGCGGTCCCTGGGAGATGCATGGCCAATGGTCGCTGGACCTGCACGGAGAATGGGACCGAGCCGATTTTTCTGCCGTTATGACCATGTCCGACTATGGAACGACGCCACTGGGCGCTATCGATCCAACGCAGGCCGGCCAGACCCCGCATACCCACAACATCAAATTGACAAACGCAAAGGTTACCTGGAACATGGACGGCTGCCCCACATACAAAGCTCCGGTTCCGCTGACGGGCTTTCAAATCAACGGCACGGTCAGCCTGTTGACGGGGAATGGAAGCAATGCCCCCTTCGAGACGACGCCGCCTTCCTCGACGCTGCAGATCTGCATCACCGGTGGAGATGCAGTCCCATATTCGGTTTTGAATTCGAACATTACGCTGGTGTTCGGCCCGCCTGCGACTTCACATTTCGGAACGCAGGCCATTCATGGCGTAGTGCGTGACGTGAAATAGTCGGGGCGGCTCGATCGGGAATTTCGACCTACAGGTTAAACAGCTCGCGGAGGCGCTTGGTCTGGGCGCGGCTTACGGGGACTTCGGTCTGCTGCTTGTCGTTCATGCGCAAC
The DNA here is from genome assembly GCA_049677625.1 of Occallatibacter sp. Taxonomy (GTDB): domain Bacteria; phylum Acidobacteriota; class Terriglobia; order Terriglobales; family Acidobacteriaceae; genus Telmatobacter. Next base: position 8,477 of record JBAUCP010000722.1, read on the forward strand.
TGGTAGCTCGACTTGAACCACGGCACCACTTCGCGGATGTGGTTGATGTTGACCACGTAGCCGCGATGAGCGCGCCAGAAGTGCGCCGGGTCGAGCAGTTCCTGAAGCTCTTCGAGGGTTCGGCACTTGGACTGGCCCTCGAAGTTGCGGGTTACGATGCGGATCACGCCCTCATCGATAGCCGCGAAGCAGATGTCGGCCTGGTCCACCAGCAGCAGGCGGCTCTGCGCCTGCACAACCAGCTTGGCCGGCTGCGCGGGGCGCTCGGCGCCGTGCGAGCGGTTGAGCAGGCGGAGGAGTTGGTCGATTTGCGAACTGGTGGGTTGCGAGCTCGTGGGCTGCGAGCCGATAGGTTGCAAACCGGAGTGTTGCGCGGCCGGCAGCTCGGCTTCGGCTGCTCCCGAGGACTCGGCGGCCATGCGCACCCGCGCGCGCTCCACGGCCTCTGAAACGCGGTTGCGCTCGAACGGCTTCAGCAAGTAGTCGACGGCGTTCACGTCAAAGGCGCGCACGGCGTACTGGTCATAGGCCGTGGCGAAGACGAACTGCGGCAGGTCGCCGTTCTTGCCGCCGTTGCGCAGCCGGCTGCGCTCCACCAGCCGCTGGATGACCGCAAACCCGTCCAGGCCGGGCATCTGCACATCGAGGAAGACCAGGTCGGGATGGTGCTCCTCGATCAGGTTTACGGCGTCGATGCCGTTGGCGCCCTGGGCCAGCACATCGACGCCGCCTACGGAGTCGAGCAGGTACTTGAGCTCGTCGCGTGCAAGTTGTTCGTCGTCGATAATCAGAGCGGAGATGGACATGCGTGGTCGACGTATCGATTGTAGGTAGGCTGGCTAGGCCGGTCAACGCGTGCGGGCTGCATTCGAAGCCGCGGCAGATCTTTCTACGTAGCGCCGGTCTCCAGACCGGGGTCCCCAGCAAGCCAGCCTTTGGTTTGCTGGGGTGGGAAGCCGGCTGTCGTGTGGGCCTCCAGGCCCGCACAAATTGTCTGCCGGCGTGGACGCCGGCGGTACAGCCGGACAGGAGTCCGGCGCTACTCCCTTGAGGGGGAAGGCGCGAAGCTACTCGCCCAGCACGCGTAGCCGCGACGGCCTGTGGTCGGTGGCCAGCTCGTGGCCGCAGCGGGTGCAGAAGTGGTCGGTGGCGCGGACGGTGCGGAAACAGGTTCCGCAGTTGGCCGTGAGCTGGTAGTTGCACTGCGGGCAGAAGTGGAAGTCGCTCTGCACCTGCGTGCCGCAGGCCTGGCAGTGGGAGACCTCAGGCAGGCGCAGCAGGAAGTAAAGCACCGCGCCGATGCCGCCCGGCATGACGAAGCACACCAGCATCCAGAACCGCGTGCTCATGCCGCGCCGGGGGGCATCCTTGCTTACGTAGCCCACCATCAGGAAATAGAGCGCCGCCAGCAGGCCCCACGAGATATTCAGATAGAGGCGCAGCCCGAGCGGAGGCGGCGCATGGTGGCGCTGCTCGGGGGCCACGATCCAGAAATAGTACTCCACCAACAGAAAGGCCACGCTGGCCAGCACGATGGACCACGCGGGGATCATCCGCTGGTCATCGGTTACAACAATCGACTCCGGATCGCGCATCGGCAATCCCTCCGAAACTAGAGCGCATCAGGAAATACTGTTTGCTCGATCTGCAGCACAAGGCCGCAAGCGCTATATCGTCTTGCAATCGTACAAAACAGCTTAATCCCTTTTTAATAGGGACGAATCAGAAACGCCGGAAGTTGACCTATTTTTAGGGTTTTTCGGCCGCGGGCGGGATATTGAGCTCGTCTGAAAGCCTCAGAACAGTGCCAAGAGGCTCAGGACTCAGGGGTTGCCGCGCAATTCACTGCTTGCTTCGGGCCCAGCCGGCCACGAGCGCGGCCGCCAGCAACGCGAGGAAGAAGATGCCGATCCAGATGCTCACCTGGGCGGACATGTCGGACCAGTGCTCGCCGCCCACCACGTCGTCTGCCACGCGCCACACAAATGGTCCCATGGCCAGCACAACCAACAAAATGGACGCCAGCGCCAGCGAACGGCCCCGTTTGCGCCCGGCCTTCTGCTCCTGCATCACGCCCAGCGAGGTGAGCACTACGCGGCGGGTGCGATGCGCCACTGCGCGTTCCCGGCCAGCCTGGTTGCCAGACAGCGCCGAGAGCAGGTCGCGATCCGCATCCGCCTTGCCAGCCAGCTCCACGGTCTTCACACCGCCTCCCGCAGCTGCGGCGCGGGATTCTCGAGCCTGGGCCTGATCATCGCCATGCCGCGATAAAGTCTTGATTTTACGGTAGAAAGCGGTGCGCGCGTCACCTTGGCAATCTCTTCGAGCGAGAGCTCCTCATGGAACCGGAGCACCAGCACCTCGCGGTGCAGCGTATCCAACTGGAGCAGAGCTTTGGCGATGCGTTCCCGGTCCTCGAGGTTCGAAAACCGGTCGAAGGGGGTCGGCTCGCCATCGGCTGGCTCGAAGCTCATGGGCCGGTCGTCGTCGCTGTGGCCCTCGAAGAGCTCGTCCAGGCTGCAGGCGGTGCGCTTGCGGCGCTGGTCGATCACCAGGTTGCGGGCAATGGTGAAGAGCCAGGTTTCAAAGCGCGCCTGCCCGTTGAACTGCCCGCCGCGCACCAGCACGCGCATCCAGACCTCCTGGAAGAGGTCCTCGGCCTGCTCGCGATGTCCTGTGAGATAAAGCAGATAGCGGAGCAGACGATGCTGGTAGCGGACGATCAGCTCATCCAGCAGACCGGCATCCTGGCGCTTGAGCCCCTGGGCAACGGCCAGGTTCTCCCTGCGCACTTGTTCATCAGCCGCAACGGCGGAACCAGGGGCAGCAAATGCGGTAGCAAAGCTCATCACTTCAATTAGACGACAGGATGGCGCGCCAGGACGAGCCCAAAATACTTCCAGAGGCGAAAAAATGCCTATTTTGCACCCGATTTTGGGCTGGCGGCACGCTTTCTGGCTGCCTTGAGCGCATCTTCAACGGCCTTGCCGGCGCGGCGCTCGCGGGCCTCAACGCTCTCGTAGTAGAAGATTCCCAGCAGATGGCTGCGGCGCTGGGTCGCGGTCATCGCCTTCCAGCCGGCCTCGGCCATGGGCTGGCGGACGAAAGCTGCTTTGAGAATCGGCGGCGTCTCCAGTTCTCCCTCCATGGTGAGCAACAGGCGCTCGGCAATCCGCTCGGCCATCCGCTGGCGTGCCTCAGGGCTTTTGACCTCGTCCACCAGGGCGCAAAACGTTCTGCGCGTGTACTCGCTCAGGCCGTCAAACCATTTGCGCAGCTGGCGGTCGCCCTTGAGCGCGCGGGCCAGCTCGGCAGGCATCAGCGCTTCGCGCTCTTCCAGATCGGGCTCCAGCGTGATGCGCGCCTTGTCTCCGCGGTACGCCTTGGCTCCCGCCTGCATTTTCTTGTTCACCAGCAGCATGTGCCCGTCGCCGCCGGGAATGGGAAACAGCGAGGTGCGAAAGGCAAAGCCGTTGATGTGGCCGCGCACACGCAGCCGCTTGCGGTTGGGCCAGGCCTTCTGCACGTCGAAGGGAACCCGCGCAATGACCCACCGCAGCGCGGTTCCATCGCCCTCAAGCAGCGCGGTGAAGGTTTTTGGGCTGGATGTGGTCATTGGTCGATCCAGAAGAAGGATAGTTGAGAATCCGGGCGGACGGCGATGCGGGAGATAGAGAATTGTTATCCATGCGTTCTTGACGCGGCGCCGGCGGCCGTCGAGGCGGGGACAGAGAGTGCGGGCCTGGAGACCCGCACGACAGCCGGCCTGGAGGCCGGCGCTACCTCGCGATCGGGCATTATTTATGGAGATCTCAATAAAGTTCCGGCCTGCTGCAAAGCGGAGATTTCGGGCAGGCTGGTTCTTCTAAACTATCTATATGGAAGTTCTCTACGGCCTGCACCCGGTGGAAGAGGCCTTGCGCGCCGGGAAGCGTCGTTTCGACTACGTGCTGGTGGCTCGCGAACGGCATGACGACCGGCTCGACCGGCTCATCGCCGCATGCCGCGAGGCCGGCGTGCGCGTGCGCACCGAGCCGCGCGAGCAACTGACCCAGACCGCGCAGACGACGGCGCATCAGGGTGTGGTCGCGCTGGTTCGCCCGCAGGAGTTCCTCTCAATCGAAGACCTGTTCGCGGCCGATCCCGCAAAACCCGATGCGGCTCGCCTGGTGCTGGCGCTTGACGGCGTGGAAGATCCGCAAAATCTAGGTGCGCTGCTGCGCGTGGCCGACGGTGCGGGCGTAGATGGAGTGGTGCTCACCGAGCGGCGTTCGGCGCCTTTGAGTCCGGTTGCAGTGAAGGCGAGCGCAGGAGCGGCCGAGCACCTGCGTATTGCGCGCGTCGTAAATCTGGTGCGCGCACTCGAAGAACTCAAGCGCCAGAATCTGTGGATCGTGGGGCTCGATGAACGCGGCACGTGCGACTACGACCAGTTCGACCTGACCGGCGACCTGGTGATCGTGATGGGCCGCGAAGGCGCAGGCCTGCACGATCTGGTGCGCCGCACCTGCGACCATCTGCTTCGTATTCCCATGGCCGGCGGCGTCAGCTCGCTCAACGTCTCCGCGGCCGGGGCCGTGGTACTCTATGAGGCCTTCCGCCAGCGGCGCAACGCGGGGTTGCGTTCGGCCCCGGCATCCGTCCAAGGCTCTGCCGCACGGGCTGCCACGGTCAATACAGACAAACAGGCACGCAAACAGAAAGGCCTCGGTTCATGAAGTTTTCTTTTGCGCCTGCCATGGCGCTGGCCGCGATTTTCGTGGCCGCAACGTCGTTTTCCGTCGCACAGACTGCTCCATCGCAGGCTCCAGCCCAGCCGAACCCGCCGCAGCCTGGCGGGCAGGTCATCTTTTCGCGCTCCATCGACGCGGACGGGCAAACGACCACCGCCGCCGGCCCCGCGACGCCACAGCTTGGCGGAACCGCCGTCACTGCGCCCACCGCCACTGACGCCGAGCGCCAGGCTGTCGCGTTCACTGCCTATGAGCTGGATGTGCATTTGCACGCCGTGGATCACAGGATCGCCGTCCGCGCCCTGATCACGCTTCGCAACGACAGCAAATCCCCGCTCGTCCACATCCCGCTCGAAATAACGTCCTCGCTGGACTGGGAGCACATCCGCATCGACGGCCGCGACGCCGCCTTCACCGTGGCCACGCTCAACTCCGACGTTGACCACACCGGCCAGCTTCACGAAGCCGCGATCACGCTTTCCCAACCGCTTGCCCCCGGCGCAACACTCAAATTAATTGCCACTTACTCCGGAGCCATCGAGCAAAACGCCAAGCGTCTCACCGTCCTGGGCACGCCCGACGATGCCGCACTGCACTCCGACTGGGATTCGATCGGCGTGGATTTCACCGGCCTGCGCGGCTTCGGCAACGTGGTCTGGTATCCGGTCTCCAGCGTTCCCGTCATCCTGGGCGACGGCGCACGCGTCTTCGACGAAATGGGCGAGCACAAATTACTTATGGCCGGCACGCAATTCAGCCTGCGGCTCAGCGTGGAATTTCCTCGCGGCCAGGCGCCCACCATCGCTCTAATCAATGGCCATCCCGCGCCGCTCAAGATCATTGAGTCTTCGACCACCAGCCAGGATGCCTCCGGTTTCGCCCTCGCCTGCGTCGAGGGAGAAACCCTCGGCTTTGAAGCGCCAAGCATCTTTGTCGCCATTCGCAAGCCAGTCGAGGCTGCAGGGGCTACGCTCTGGACCCTCCCCGACGACGAGCCCGCCGTACCCGGCTGGTCCGCCGCCACATCCGCGGTCACGCCGTTTCTGGAGCGCTGGCTGGGCACGCATCCACGCTCCAAGCTCACAATCCTCGACCTGCCCGACCCCGAAGATGCGCCCTTTGAGACGGGCGCGATGCTCGCGACCCCCATTCACGAGGGCACAGCCGACGAGCTGGACGAGATGATGGCGCACGGACTCACCCACGCGTGGCTGGAGACGGAGACGCACGCGCCGCCCGCATGGATCGACGAAGGCGCGGCGCGTTTCATGGGCACGCTGTGGCTCGAAAAACAGCACGGGCGCACCCGGGCGCTCGAGTCGCTCGAGGCCGATCGGCCGGCGCTGGCGCTGGCTGAGCCGTCGAGCCCCGGCGACAGCGTGGGCCAGCCGCTGGCGCAGGCCATTTCGCCCATCTACTACCGCACCAAGGCGGCGTACGTCTTCTGGATGCTGCGCGACCTGGCCGGCGACGCCTCGCTCTCCGCCGCTTTGAGCGACTACGACCCAGCGCAGGACGCGACTGCAAAGCCTGGCGCTCCGACGGCGCGCTCCGAGCTGGAAAAGCTTGTCGAGCAGCACGCCGGCCGTGATCTGAGCTGGTTCTTCGCCGACTGGGTTGACGCCGACAAGGGCCTTCCCGACATTGCTATCGACAGCGTGTTCCCCAGCGCAGCGAAGGCAGGGAATACGCTTGTCGCCGTCAACCTCTCCAACTCCGGCTACGCTGCCGCGGAGGTTCCGGTCACGGTCGAGACTGGCGACAACTCGGTCACGCAGCGCATGATTGTGCCCGGCCGCGGCAAAGCCGACCGGCGCATTCTTGTCCAAGGCGCGCCCACTCAAGTGCAGGCAAACGACGGGGTCGTGCCCGAGACGGAAGCGAGTGTGCATGTGACGAAGCTCGCCGACGCAAACGATAACTTGCCTGCGCCGAGCCAGCCGAGCACACTGCCGCAATAAGAACAGCATGGCGCAATGGCCTCAACCAAGAGGCTCTGCGAGTGAAGTGGACGCATCGCGATATTTGCTAGAATGGCGTTGTCAACGGATAGAGTGAGACAGCGTGGGTTCCCCCAGCCCATTTCGCGGAAATAGACCCGGCTCCCTGAGACTCCGCTCTTCAGGGCTGAATCTTTGCGCCACGATCGCTATTTTGTTTGCCTGCGTGGGACTGGCGGGCTGCGGCACGACGGGTCTGTCGAACCCGCTCCCGACACGCGGCTCGGTTCCGACGGTCACTTCCTTTACGGCGAATCCAACAACTATCAACTCTGGCGCAAGCAGTGCACTCGGCTGGGTGACGAGCGGGGCGACGAGCGTTGCCATCACGCCGGGTACATTCACCTCGGCATCGGCGAGCGGTTCGACGAGCGTGAGCCCAACGGCGACCACGACTTATACGCTGACCGCGACGAATAGCACGGGCTCAACCACAGCTACGCTGACCGTGACGGTAAACACGGCAAGCAAACCAACCATCAGCTCCTTCACGGCCAGCCCCGCGAGCATCACTTCGGGCTCCAGCAGCACGCTGAATTGGGTGACGAGCGGAGCGACGGGTATCGCCATCACGCCGGGAACATTTACCTCCACATTGGCGAGCAGCTCGACGAGCGTGAGCCCCACGGCGACCACGACTTATACGCTGACAGCGACGAATGCCACAGGCTCGGCCACGTCAACGGCGAAGATCACTGTCACAGCGGCCGGCGGACCCTTGTCGATAACCACCACTTCGTGCCCCGGTGGAACGCAGGGTTCGGCGTATGCGGGTTGCACAATCGCCGCGAGCGGCGGCACTCCGCCTTACACCTATTCCATAAGTACGAGTGCCAGCTATCCCCCATTGCCTGAGGGGATGTCACTCGATGCAGCTACGGGGAAGATCAGCAGCTCACTCATCGGCGGGCAGGGCACCTACATACCTGAATTTATCGTTACCGATTCGACAAGTGCGCAGGCCACTCAGGAGATCAGCTTCGCTATCAACGGCAACAATGCGTTCCTTGCAAATATTTTCACCTCGAGTTCGATCTTCCACCATCGCGTGGATGCGGCCACGACGGGCCTGCCGGTAGATACTTCGCCTGCCGCGCCCATGTACAGCGGCTATCTGCCTGAGACGGTCAAGCCATTCTTCGGGGATGAGTATGCTAACTTCCCCAATGGAATACCGGCCATTGAAGTGCCTTACAACCAGGCGGACGTGGCTGTTTCAACCACCCAGTATCAGTCCTATTTCACATCGGGTCCAATCCCTCCGTACGCGCCGGTAGAAGGCACGAGTAACTCGACCGGAGACAGGCACGTTCTGGTTTACCTGGAGGCAGGCGGCGGCAAGAATCCCGCGCTTTACGAGATGTGGCAGGGAATCTACAAGGACGGTCCCTGGACCGACTCCTCGAACGCGCTTTGGCCCAACGTGTCTTCGAATGCTCTGACGCCGCAAGGGATGGGAACGTCCGATGCGGCGGGACTGCCGGTAGGTCCGCTGCTCGCCAATGCCGATGAGGTGATCGGGACCGGCACGCCGAGCGCGCCGAACGGCACGATTGAGCATCCCATCCGATTCACGCTCAACCATATGTTGAACTACTGGGTCTGGCCTGCTACGGAAACCGCGGGTGTGGGCAGTTGCACGGCTTCAGGAGGCGGCACGATTCCCACGGAATCGCTGATCTCGCAATCCACTCCTCCCGCAAGCTGCACGATGTCAGGAGCCGCGGGCGAGATCTACCGGCTGAAGGCTTCCGTGACCAATCCCACTTGCGCCGCCAGCAGTCCACAAGCCGCCATCCTCATCACCGCATTCCGAAACTATGGAATCATCCTGGCCGATAACGGAGATAGCGGCGGACTGATCGGCACGCCTGACGCCCGCTGGAACAATAACGATCTCGAGTGCATTACCAGTCTTACGCTATCGGACTTCGAGCCGGTAAACGTCTCGAGCCTGATGGTCAACAATGACAGCGGAGACACGAGCCATTAGCGCAGGTCGCCAGAAACATCAGCTGCTGTTTCCCGCGCCGAATCGTATTCTCAAGCTTTCCACATTCCCTCGGGGGCTAAAGCCCCGTTCCTTCTACGCTCTTTTTCGGCACGGCTAAAGCCGTGCCCTTTCAAAACGGCCGGTTTGCGGGGAAGGCCGTTTGCTGAAACGATCACCCCGCGCGAAGCACTATCTTACAGAACGGGAAGAACAAATAGATTCACACTCCCTCTCATACCGTCGCTCTTTTCCGCTGATTAGAACGGTAGTTGTTCTGAGTTTTTTTGCGGAGAGGGTCGAACAAGCACCGGGCTCCCGAGTAGCTTCCCGAGAGAACAATCACACGCACAACTTCAGCTCGAGGAGCACGTGTCTCCGGCTTTGAATTAACTCGTAGCTACGCGCGTGCACTTTACACGCGCTCAGATCTCCGCGCCCGGCGCGGAATTTGCTGAGCCGTTCCCACGCATCGCACAGGAGGAAAGTCATGGCTTACAAAGTTGTTTTCGCAGGTGCGCAGGCGCACGAGCAAACGCCGCAGATCGCGGTCTATTCGCTCGATACGCTGGGCCGCGTCACCGGCAAGATTGCCGTCTCCACAGACGGCGAGCTCGATATCAATCGCGCTAAAAGCGCCGTCATCGCGCTGGGTCCGGATGTCGAGCAATCCGCCGACCTCAATCCACAGGGATTGGTTACATTGCGCCTCGCCGACCAGTTGGCAACGTGGGAGAAAACCGGCGAGATACTCATCCCCAGCCAATGGTGGCGCGGCTGGCTCGGTTTCACCACCTGCGTTTCGGGAAATGCGTATCGCTGCTTCCCGCTGCTCGAGCTCGCAAGCCTGCGCGCCAACGCGCTTGGCCGCCAGCCGATCATTTTTCCGGAGCGGTGTGAGCCGCTGTGCAATGCGATCGTCGAGGTGTGGGAGTACATCACCTGCTGCTGGCCGTTTGTGATCGTGGACGTGCCCAAGGTGATCGGCAATCTCTCGGCCTTTCTGACCGCACAGCCCATCATGTTTCCGGTGCCGCCGCAGCCCGATCCGGGGCCGCTGGATGCCAGCCTGGTGAGCAGAGTGGACACGGCGTTCGGCGCCGGCAATCTGGCCAACACGTTCGTTCCCAGCACCACGCTGGCCGTGCATCTCGAGACGCTGCGCAGCCTTTCAGCGCAGGATGCGGTCACCTACTTCGAGGCGCATCCCATTCTGTGGCCCTACTGGTGCACGGGCAGCTCCGCAGAACTGGGCGAGACGGTTTTGAATCCCGACGGCAGCTTCAGCTACTGCTACCGGTACTTCCCGTTCTTCCGGCCCAACTGCCGCACCAGCTATTTCTACAAGGTGAAGCAACTGGTGAACGGCGCCTGGACCTACGTCTACGACGGCGCGGCGGCGCACCAATACTTCTCCGCCGACGAAGTGGCCAACCTCTACACGCTGACCGGCCAGACCTGCTTCCAGCCGCCCGCACTGGGCAACGACTACATCGCGCTGCAGGCGATCGGCTCGACGAACACATACGATCTTAATAGCAACTGGAATGGCGCCACCGGTACAGGTATCGACCTGACCCAGACCGGCGACACGTCCATGGCTACGCTGATCCAGGATGCCGGGCTGGTGGTGGGCTCGGGTGCGCCGTGGGCAACCACTCTGGCGCTGCTGCTCAACTACGATCCGGCACTGCAGAGCGCAAGCCCCAGCCCCTACTACTACCGGCTGACCGCGGTGCAGGCGGATGCGACCGGCAATCCAATGGCCGGCGCGACGCCGATCACGCTGATGACGCCGATCTCGTGGGCCTACTTCGACACGTCCACGAATCCGGTGACCATTGCCAGCCAGTCGCTCGGTCCCGTAAGTCCCGCCACGGTGAACGGCAACGTGGGTCTCTTTCAGATTCCCTACTTCGGCGGCAGCAATCCGGCGTGGCTCGGCAACCAGTTCCACCAGTATCTGGACACGACGACGCTGCCCAACGTGATCGCCGGCGGCCCGGGTATTGGCAACGGACAGTACCTGCTGATCCTGGAGGTCTTTGACTCCAGCGGCAACCGGCTGGTTCCGGAAATTGCCACGCCCACGGCGACGGACACGAAGGCACCGTTCAATTACATCCGGCTGCTCGACTCAACCACTACGGCGAACGTCCCGTTCAACTCGCTCACGCACGTGGTGTGGGTAGACAACCGGCCGGTGGTGGGCGCGATCGACTACTTCATGACCTCCTCTGGCGTGCAGGTCTGCCAGTTCTATAAGGAGAAAGCCGACACACCGTTCTACGTGGGCTTCCAGGCCTACCACGCGGTGATGTGCGACGCTTCACCCTCGCCGGTACCCGCGAACTCGTTCATGAGCTCCTTTGACCTGACCTGGCAGGAGGGGCTTGCGGGAACCAGCGGAACACTGGCCTCGGGAGACGACACCAACTGGGGCATCGGTTGCGTAGTGGGTGTGGCCAATGCCATCTCCACGGCCACGCCGCCGGTTGCGACGCCTCCCTTCAATGTGCCCGCGGTAACCTTCGGCGAGATGCTGGGAACGGATCCGGTGACGCACAAGGCGCTCACCACCTGCTCCTTCGCACTTACGCTGGGAGTCTATCCGAAGCACACCAACGGAAGCGGCACAATCTGGGGCTACGAGTCGATCAAGACTGCTGCTCTGGCCTTGTCTGACTAAGTGACTGCACAGCGATGACGGGCTTTGAAAGGGACGGGCTTCGGCCCGTCCATCAAGAGCCCGCATTGGGAAAACGGCTTTAGCCGCTGAGGGAAATTCAAACT
>JBAUCP010000723.1:0-3853 GCA_049677625.1 Occallatibacter sp.
AGACACAGCGTTCCTGCGCGAGCGCCTGCGCCAGACGCTCTCTGTCGAAAATCCATCCAATGTCGTCGCAGAAAACAGCGGCGAGCAGATCGTTCTCAGCCGCCCCGATGCCCAAGATCGTATCCCCGGCGTCGCCATCGCCGGCAAAGGCGACACGGCCATCGTCATCGATCCCGATGGCTCAGCCGCTGCCTTGCAAAGCGAAATCGTCGTACGGCTGCGTAAAGAAAAACGTCCGCTGCTCCTGCTCGATGTCTTCCAGACCGGCGCAGCCAAAGCGCCGCGCGACCGCGAAGACCATCCAACCATGACGCCGGAGAACGAAAAAGATGAAACCGCCCTCGAGCGCCAGGCCGACGCCGCCGGCGGAGGGCCAAAATTCCTTACCTACAACGTCTCCGACGACGCGGCGCGCGTGCAGGACATCGTGACTGCGATCGTATACGCGCACAAGACCAACCCGCATGTGGAGATCTACGCGCACGGCGACGCCGCAATCTGGGCCACCTTCGCTGCAGCGGTGAGCGCAACGCCCGTCAAGCTGCACCTTGAAGACGCGCCGCAACTGACCACCGGCGACGACTACCTCACACACTTCGACGTTCCCGGCATCCTCCGCGCCGGCGGATTACCCGTAGCGCAGCAACTGGCCCAACCACATTAACCCAAGCACGAAAAGGGGTGCCCCACCTTCGGCGATGCGCGTTCTCTGCGCATCGGCTAAGGTGGGAAAGCACAAATGCCGCCGGGCTGGTGCCCCAGGTCTCGCCTTTGAGACCTGGGAAAGCACAAATGCGAAATTTACCGGCGAACCAATTATTTCCCCGCGCAATAACACGCCCGGTACGAACTCTCCGTCCGATTGTCGAGCGCACACACATACTGCGGCCAGAACAGCGTCAGCTCACGAGCTGCATCGCCCACGAAATAATCCTTGAGATAATTCTGGCTCGCCTGCGTCTGCGCGGAAGGGTCGGCCTTGAACTCCGCGAACAGGTTCTCCACCGAGCCGGCGGTAAACGACGGCTCCTGATAGGCCTTCGCGTAGTCGTACTCCTCAGCCCAGGTTGTGCCCACGCCCGTCTGGTTTGAAGCTGCAATCACGCGATAGTCCATCAGCACGCCCGTCTCCGCATCCACCTCAGCCACGGTAAACGATGGATTGTTCCCGTCGATGGGCGAAATGGAAGGCACCATCTTCACCGCAACCGGCCCATGCGCATCGTCCTTCTTGTCCGGCTCCAGCAATCGCATCTCGTCCATGTGCGTATGCGCAAAAATGGCCAGCGGAATTACGTCGCCATAGCCGGCTATCGTATCGGCCATCGACTCGGACGAAAGAAACATCTGCGGCGACTTGCCATCGCAAATATTTTTGGCCTTGGTAATCGTCGAATACGGATCGACGCCCGGCGGAATGTGCGCCATCACCCAGATTGTTTCCTTGTCTTTGCGCGCGTGACGCAGTTCCTGCTCAAGCCATACGATCTGCGTCGCCGCGGCCTGCGGATCGGGCTTGTTCGAGCAGGTGGCATACTTGCGCGCCATGAACAGATCGTCCAGCACTAGAATGCGCGCATGATGAACCGGCAGCGCCGCGCTATAATAGCCGCCATCCGCGAAATCCTTCGCCGCTTTCTTCCTTTCCAGTTCCGGAAGGTTGGTGCGTTCCGGCTCCGGAATGTCCGCCGTTAGAATCTTCCCCACATCATCCAGAAACTGGCTGTCGGCATCGAGCTGATAATCGCCGCAATCGGAATCGTTGTTGCCCAGCGCCGCATACACCGGCACGCGCGGAAACGCTTCGCGCAGCGAGCTCACCACAAACTCGATCGTCGTCTCCACAAACGCGCGATAATCGGCCGGCGTTGCCTTGGGAAACAGCGTCGCGTACTTGCAGGAAAACGAATGCGCAATCAGGTCGCCGCTCACCGTCACAAACTTGACGTCGGCCGCATCCGTGCGCATCGCACTGAGGCTCGACGCAAAGAGCGCATAGGAAGAATCAACGCCGCGCGCATCGCATGTCTTCTGCAGTGAAGAAAATTTCTGCTCGCGATCCGCCGAATCCGGCCCCGCCAGAATCGCTTGCCATCCACTCGCCGGCGCAGACGCCAATTGCAGAGTCTTATCCGGATCCCAGAACGGATCAAAATGAATGTCGCTCACCATCAGCGCCTGCACGGTCGACTTGCGACCATGCGCCGCCTGAGCATGGCACTGCAAGGCTGCAAGCGCAACTACACACGCAAAAATGCACGGCCCCGCGGCCGCGCCCAAAACTCCCGGTTTTATCTTCGCTCTCATCACAACTCCTCGGCTGCGTTCCAGAATTCTTTCGGTTTGATGACTCTTTCGGCTTGAACAGGATAAACTGCGCGCTCACCCATGAAGATCACAACCCCATCAATGCCGTGAGCCGGCAGCCTCACACATCCTCCGCAACCGTCAAGGCAATCGACAATCAAGCCAATGTGGTATACGTGTCCACATGATTCAAAGCAGATTCTTCGCCGCTGCTGTTCTTGCCGTCTCGCTTTCCGTGTCCACGCTTAGCCGCGCGCAGACGCTCGCGCCCACTCCGCCCATGGGCTGGAATAGTTGGGACGCCTATGGCCTCAACATCAACGAGGATCAGTTCAAGGCCAACGCCACGGTGCTCGCCGGCTACCAGCAGTATGGTTGGCAATATGTCGTCATCGACGAGGGCTGGTACATGGCCAACCCCACCGGTAAAACGGTCGCGGACCGCCAGTACCTGTGGAACGGCAACGGCCTGCTCATCCCCGCTCCCGACCGCTTTCCCTCAGCCGCGTATGGCGGCTTCAAGCCGCTCGCCGACTGGGTCCACGCACAGGGCCTGAAATTCGGGATTCACATTGTGCGCGGCATCCCGCGGCAGGTGGTCGCCCAAAACCTGCCCATCGCCGGAACCAATTTCACCGCATCCGACGCGGCAGACACCACCAGTCCCTGCCCCTGGGACCAGGGCAACTGGGGCGTGAAAGACAATGCCGCCGGCCAGGCCTACTACGATTCGATGATCCAGCTCTACGCCGCCTGGGGCGTCGACTTTCTCAAGGTCGATTGCATCAGCGACCGCCCCTGGCGTCCCACTGAGATCCACCAGATCGCCGCAGCCATTCGCAAAACCGGCCGGCCCATCGTGCTGAGTCTGTCGCCTGGGCCCACGGCCATCGAGAATGCGGCTGAAGTTGGAAAATATGCGCAGATGTGGCGCATCGCCGACGATCACTGGGACGGCTGGACCTTCCCGCACACTCCCGATCAGGGCGAGTTCCCCTTCGGCATCCGCGATGCCTTTGACCGCCTGGCCAAGTGGTACGTCTACACCGGTCCCGGCAACTGGCCCGACCAGGACATGCTGCCCTTCGGCTACCTGGGCCCGAGCCCCGGATGGGGCGAACCGCGCCAGTCGCGCGAAACGCCTGACGAAGAGCGCACCGAGTTTGCACTGTGGGCCATTGCGCGCTCACCGCTCATTCTCGGCGCCAACCTCACCCGGCTCGACGACGTGACGCGCTCGCTGCTCACCAACCAGACTGTCCTCTTCATGAGCCAGAACGCCACCTACGACCAGCCCGTTGACGTCTCGACTCTCGGTCCCGGTTTTGAGAACGCCCGCGTCTGGCGCGCCACCATCAACGAGCCCGGCGCGCGTGGCTACACTGAATTCTTTGGATTTTTTAATCTTGATGACAAACCCGTCACCCTGCGCACCACCTGGAAGCAGCTAGGCCTGGATGGCGCCAAGCACTCTGCGCAGAACGCCTGGGATGATTCCACCACCAAAGAGTCGAAGGAGATCAGCGTGACACTGCCGCCGCATGGC
>JBAUCP010000724.1:0-14594 GCA_049677625.1 Occallatibacter sp.
CGGCTGATGCTGCCCAGGTTGGCCTGCAGGCTCAGCGTCTCGCCCAGGCCCAGGAAGTTGTTGGTCTGGTAGTTCAGCCCGATGAACGCGCCGGAGAGTCCGCTCACGCCGCCGTTCATGCCGATCGAGTTCTTGCCCTTCTCCTTCACCTTGAGCAGCAGGGTCACAGTTCCGGCATCGGGATCCTGTTGCGCTGTGGAGTCCTGGTCCACTTTCAGGGGTTCGAAGTATTCGAGCTGGTTGAGGCGCAGCAGGCTGTACTCCCAGAGCTGGGAGTTGTAGACCGAGCCTTCGTCGAGCATCAGCTCGCGGCGGATCACGCGGTCGCGGGTAATCGTATTGCCCGTGAACTCGATGCGCGAGACGTAAAACTGCTTGCCCTCGTCGATGTCCACGGCCAGCGAGACGGTCTTCTTCTGGTCGTCGTAGATGGGCCGTGGAATGGCCCCGAAGTTGATGTAGCCCAGGCTTCCGTAGGCCTTCTTCAGGTTTTCCAGGCCCTTCTGGATGTCGGTCGCGTTGAACCAGTCCCCGTCCTTGATGGGGAAGGTGGCGCGCAGCGCCTTCACGTTGAAGTGCGGGTTGTTTCCGGTAAAGGTGACGGTGCCCAGTCGGTAGCGGGCGCCTTCCTCGATGGGCAGTCGGATATCGATACGCTTGCCCTTGTTGGGCCTGAAGGTAAACCAGTTCAGGCCGCCCTCGTCGCGAATCTGTGTCTGCGGCGTTTCCACCGCGGCGTTGGCGTAGCCCTTGTCGCGATACGCCTGGCGCACCCGCTCGGTGTCTTCCTCGAGCTTTGAGGCGTCGAAGGTCTGCGGGAAAATATCCTCAAAGATGATGGAATAAGGAATGCCAATGGGCTTCAGGTTCTTCATCGAGCGGCGCAGATAGATTGCGCTCAGGTGGGTGTTGCCGGTGAACTGGATCTTGCCCACCTTCACCACCGGGCCTTCCTTCACGTTGAAGTTCACCTGCACCGAGGCCGGAGGAATGGTCTTCACCTCGGTCTTGATGGTGGCGAACTGGTGGCCGTGCTCGGCCTCCATCTCCTTGATCACCGTCTCGGCCTGCTTGATCTTGGTGGCGTCGTACTGGCCGTCCACCGAGAGAGGCACCTTTTCCTTCTTGAACCGGTCCAGAATGTCCGACTGGGTGATCGAGTTCAATCCCTTGTAGTTGATCTCGCGGATGCTGGGCCGCTCGCGGACAAAGATGTCCAGAACGACGCCCTTCTCCGTATCTTCGCGCTCGATGCGGAGATCCTCGAAGTAGCCGGTGTTCCAGAGCGAGTTGAAGTCGCGCTCGATGGAGACCGGATCGTAGGTGTCGCCGGGGTGGGTAAACAGCCGGGCCAGGATGGTCTCCCTGGGGATGCGGCGGTTGCCGATGACGCGAATCTGATCGATGGTCTGTGGAGTCTGCGCCAGCGCTGCGCCCGCCGTAACGGCAAGCACGGCCGCAACCAGCAGGCGGCAAAGTACGCGAGCGGCGCGGGAAATGGAAGTGTGCTTGATCTTCACCGGGCCAGAGCCCTGCGGCGAGCACAAATAGTTCTGGTGCGGTCCATAGTTCAGCTTCACGAGAAGAATATGCACACCCTCATTGCTTAAAATCTGATCCTGCATCGAGGAAAGATGATTATATTTGACCGCGGCGGCTCCGCCCAAACCGGCGGGCACATTGCCGGCTCGCAAACCGTCTCTTTCCCACTCGCGTTTCCTCGCTCTTCGGCCGGGCCCCGGCCGGAGCGCTCACGCCCGAGGCTCCGCGAACAGCGGAGAAACGCCAAATCCATGTTGCCCGCCGCGCATTCAGCCTTCAGACACGGGTCAGGCTCCACGTCCCGGTCCCCCGGCTTGGCCTGCCGCCGGAGAACTGGCACGTTGAGCGCCCAGTCCCCAGTCTAACGGAACGAGGCGGGTTACGACGCCTGTGCAACCACTCTGCACTGGGCAGTATCCTTTTTAGACGCACGTCTCCCCAACAGGGCATCGCACTGCCCAAAGGAATTCGAGCGGGAGGAATTCGAGGCCATGAGAGATTTGCGCGTGGAGATTCCCCGCCATGGATGAGCCGGGACGGTCAGTCTTTGCTTTTTCCGCCGAGTCGCTCGACGGGCGCGCCATCCGCCTGGAGGAGTTTCGCGGCCGCGTGCTGCTGATCGCGAACACCGCCAGCCAGTGTGGCTTTACGCCGCAATACACGGGCCTGGAGGCTCTTTATCGCGATTACCGCGAGCGCGGCCTGGTGGTGCTCGGCTTCCCGTCCAACCAATTTGGCCGCCAGGAACCGGGCTCGGCCGCGGAGATCGGCGCATTCTGCGAGAAATATTATGGCGTCAGCTTCCCGCTTTTTGCCAAAATCGATGTAAACGGCCCGAACGCGCACCCGCTCTACCGTTTTCTTAAAAAGCAGCAGCCCGGCGGCTTCGGCTTCTTCACTGGCGGCCGCATCTCCTGGAACTTCGCCAAGTTCCTGGTCGACCGCGCCGGACGGGTCGCCGCGCGCTACTCGCCAGCCACCCGGCCGGAGACGCTGCGGCCGGCCATCGAGCGGCTGCTCGCCAGCCGGTAGAGCAGTTTTCCAGTTCATGTGCTGCTTCTGGCCACGTGCAACGTGCCTTTTCCTTGAGGAAAAAGGCACTGGGGTGCAGTGGCTTCGCATTACAGCAACTGGAAAACTGCTGTAGCCTCGCTCGCGACTCACATGCCGGGATGGCGCAAGGCAAGAAAATGTGTCTTTTCCGCTGACCGGTCCGTCTCATAGAGACACGCAGTCCCTTTTTCCGGGCTTCATATTTTTGCCTCCGTCTTTCCGCTACCATGGTAGATTCAGTTGGATTTGGGCCGGATCGCGGCACATCGCAATTCGGTTCCTGAACCCGGCGAGCCGGTCCAAACCCGACCAGAACCGTTTCTGGCCCGCACCTGAGCACGGTGTGGGCATTCCGGTCACGGCCAACCGCACGACGAGTGGGCCGGCCGAGGAGCAAATACCAGCCCTATGATGTGGATTGTCCGGCTTGCGCTGCGGCGGCCTTATACCTTTGTCGTCTTCGCGCTTTTGATTCTGATCCTGGGCATCTTCAGCATCTCGTCGATGCCGGTGGACATCTTTCCGAACATCGACATCCCCGTCGTCACTGTCATCTGGCAGTACACCGGCCTCTCCGCCGATCAGATCGCCGACCGCATCGTGAGCAACGTCGAGCGTGGCATGACGACCACGGTCAACGACATCGAGCACATCGAATCGCAGTCGCTGGTGGGCGAGGGAATCATCAAGATCTACTTCCAGCCCAATGTGGACATCGGCAGCGCACTGGCTGAAGTGACGGCCATCAACCAGGTGATGCTGCGTTCGCTGCCGCCGGGCGCGATTCCGCCATTTATCGGCGAGTACAATGCGTCGAGCGTGCCTGTGCTGCAGCTCGGCCTTTCGGGGCCGGGGCTCAACGAGCAGCAGTTGTTTGACCTGGGCACCAATACCATCCGCGTCCAGTTGGCCACCGTCGAGGGCGCGCAGATGCCGTATCCCTTCGGCGGCAAGATGCGTCAGATTCAGGTGGACCTGAACCTGGCCGCACTGCAGGCCAAGGGGCTCTCGCCGGCCGATGTGGTGAACGCCATCACCGCGCAGAACGTCATCGCGCCCTCGGGCACCATCAAGATCGATAAGTTCGAGTACCAGGTGGAGACCAACTCCGCGCCCTCGGTGCTCAACGACCTGAACGATCTGCCCATCAAGGCAGTGAACGGTACGGTGGTCTACGTGAGGGACGTGGCCCACGTGCGCGACGGCAACCCGCCGCAGACCAACATCGTACGCGTGGACGGGCACCGCGCCATCCTGATGAACATCATGAAGATCGGCAAGGCCTCGACGCTGGACATCATCTCCAGCGTCCGGTCCAAGATCGATGCCATGAAGGGCCGGCTGCCGCCTCAACTGCGCATCGTGCCGTTGACCGACCAGTCCATCTTCGTGCGCGGAGCCATCAGCGGCGTGGTGCGCGAGGCCATCGTTGCCGCGTGCTTGACGGCGGTGATGATCCTCGTCTTCCTGGGCAGTTGGCGCTCCACGCTGATCATCGCGGTTTCCATTCCGCTCTCGATCCTTTGCTCGCTGTGCATGCTCTACGCGCTGCACGAGACCATCAACATCATGACCCTGGGCGGCCTGGCGCTGGCTGTGGGCATTCTGGTGGACGACGCGACCGTCGAGATCGAGAACATCAACAGAAATCTGGAGTCAGGCAAGGAGATCGAGCAGGCGATTCTTGACGGCGCCGCGCAGATCGCCACCCCCGCGCTGGTCTCCACGCTGGCCATCTGCATCGTCTTCGTGCCCATGTTCCTGCTCAGCGGCGTGGCGCGCTACCTGTTTGTGCCGCTGGCCGAAGCCGTGGTCTTCGCCATGATGGCCAGCTACCTGCTCTCGCGCACCGTGGTTCCCACCATGGCCCGCTATCTGCTCAAAGAGCACGACGACGCCGAGGCCCAGCGCAAAAAAAGCAGCCGCAATCCGCTGGTGCAGTTTCAACTGGCCTTCGAGTCCGGCTTTGAAAACATGCGCCACGGCTACTCGCGCCTGCTCACGCTTTGCGTGGACAACGCCGGCGTCTTCCTGATTCTCTTCTTCGCGGCCATGGTCGCGTCCCTGTGCGCGCTCACCCCGTTTCTGGGACAGGACTTTTTCCCCTCCGTCGACTCCGGCCAGTTCAAGATCCACGTCCGCGCCCACACCGGAACCCGCATCGAAGAGACAGCCAACCTCTGCGACCACATTGACGCGACCATCCGCAGCCAGATTCCCGCCGATGAGATCGTCTCTGTCATCGACAACATCGGACTGCCTTATTCGGGCATCAACCTTACTTACTCCACCTCGGCGCCCGTCGGGCCTGCCGATGCGGACATCCAGGTGCAGCTAACTCCCAAGCACCATCCCACCGAGGCGTATGTAGAGCGCCTGCGCGACGTGCTCAACCACGACTACCCCGGCGTCACCTTCTACGAGCTGCCGGTCGACATCGTGACTCAGATTCTCAACTTCGGGCTTTCAGCGCCCATCGACCTGCAGATCATCGGGCCGAACCTGCTTGGGGACCGCGCTCTCGCAGAAAAGGTTCTCGACGAGGTCCGCTACGTTCCCGGTGCGGCCGATGCGCGCATCCAGCAGCCGTTCAACTCTCCCAATATGAACGTGAACGTGGACCGCACGCGCGCCGAGGCCGTGGGCCTGACGCAGCAGAATGTCGCCCAGAGCCTGCTCGTGGCCTTGAGCGGCAGCTTCCAGACCAGCCCCAACTTCTATCTTGATCCCGTAAACGGCGTCTCCTACAACGTCGCCATCCAGGCGCCACAGTATGGGCTCGACTCGCTGGCTGCATTGAAGAGCGTGCCGGTGACCAGCGCACAGAATGCGCTGCTGGCCGCCCCCCCCGGCGCCGCGGCCACCTCAGCGCCCGGAGCGCCAAAGCCTCTTCAGGTGCTGGGCAACCTGGCCGACATCGAGCCCGGAACCGAACTGGGCACCGTGAGCCACTACGATATCCAGCCGGTCATCGACATCTACGCCAACGTGGTGGGCACTGACCTGGGCAGCGTGACCCGCGCCATGGAGAAGATTGTCAAGGAACACCAGAAAGACCTTCCCCGTGGCTCGCAGTTCAATCTGCGCGGACAGAGCGAGACCATGTACAAGTCCTACTTTGGCCTGCTCAGCGGCCTGGCGTTTTCCATTCTGCTGGTCTACCTGCTCATCGTGGTCAACTTTCAGTCCTGGCTCGATCCCTTCCTCATCATCTCCGCGCTGCCCGCGGCGCTGGCCGGCATTGTCTGGTTTCTGTTCCTCACCAACACGCGCCTGAGCGTGCCGGCGCTCACCGGGGCCATCATGTGCATGGGCGTGGCCACGGCCAACTCCATCCTGGTGGTAAGCTTTGCGCGCGAGCAGATGGAGGTGCTGGTTGGCGACGCGCGGCGGGCCGCGCTGAACGCGGGCTATGTGCGCCTGCGCCCGGTGATGATGACCGCGCTGGCCATGATCATCGGCATGGTGCCCATGGCTCTGGGCCTGGGCGACGGCGGCGAGCAGAACGCGCCGCTGGGCCGCGCGGTCATCGGCGGCCTGCTCCTGGCCACCGTGGCCACGCTGTTCTTTGTGCCCACGTTTTTCGCTTTCATTCACACGCGGCTGGAGCGGCAGCGCAAGACCCACGAACGCGCAGCGCTGGCCGCCAGCTTTGACGAATTCGACGACAGACCGGAGTAGCAGTCTATGAGCAACCCCTCCAATTCCAACCCGGCGCCGGCGCAAGGGCATGAGTCTGCGCCGGAGCACGAACCGATCTCTGCGCGCAAGGCCGTGGCCGGCGCAACCGTGCTGGCGGTGGTTGCCATTGCGCTGGCCGCACTCGGCATTCTGAGCCGCATGCACGCCGGAACCGTGCTTGCGCAGCACACCGGGGAGGAGGCCGCGCCCTCGGTCAGCGTTGTCCCGCCCGCCCGCGGCGTGCCCGTGGACAACTTTGTGCTGCCCGGCAACGTGACCGCCAATACCGATTCGCCCATCTACGCACGCACAGACGGCTATCTTGAGCACTGGTACTTCGACATTGGCGCCCATGTGAAAAAAGGCGATCTGCTGGCGGTCATCGCCACGCCCGAAATCGATCAGCAACTGGCACAGGCCCAGGCCGACCTGGCCACGGCCGAGGCCACCGCCAACAATGCGCACACCCAGGCCGAGCGCTACACCGGCCTGGTGGGCTCTGACGCGGTCTCCCGCCAGGACACCGACACCTTCGTCAACCAGGCCGCGGCCACTGCCGCAGCGGTCAAATCCGCGCAGGCCAACGTGCAGCGGCTCAAGGAGCTGCAATCGTTCGAGCAGGTTCATGCGCCGTTTGACGGTGTAGTAACAGCGCGCAACGTCGATACCGGCCAGCTCATCAACCAGGGCGCGGGAACCGAGCTCTTCCACATGCAGGCGCTCCAGACCCTGCGCGTTTACACCAACGTCCCGCAGGTCTACTCACAATCGGTAAAGCGCGGCATGAAGATTCCGCTCACCTTCCCCGAGTATCCCGGCAAGACCTTCACCGGCACGCTGGTTCGCACCGCGGACGCCATCGACCCGGCCAGCCGCACTCTGCTCGTGGAAGTGGACGTGGACAACCGCTCGGGCGAGCTGATGCCCGGTTCGCTGGCCCAGGTGCACTTCAAAACGCCGCCCATCGGCCCCACCTTCATTGTGCCCTCAGAGGCGCTCATTTTTCGCCGTGATGGCTTGCGCGTGGGCACTGTGATCGACGGAGAAGCGCATCTGGCGCCGGTGATCATCGGCGAAGATGACGGCGCCACCGTGCAGATCATCAGCGGCCTCAATGCTGGCGATCAGATCATCCAGGATCCGCCCGACTCGCTCATCGAAGGCGAAAAAGTCACGGTTGTGAAACCCGGCGGCCAGTCCGATGCGGGAGGCCTGTAGCAATGCGGATTCGCCCTGCGACATTCCGGCCGAACTCCCGCACCTCGCCCCGCGCCCCATCCTTGCGCCTTTTTTCTGCCGCAACAGTGGGAACCGCTGCGGTCAGCCTCGCCGCTCTCACTCTCGCCGCTCTCACCGGCTGCAAGCCCGTCGGCCCCAACTACAACCGTCCCGCTTACCAGGCGCCCGATGCATACAAGGAGACCGGTGCGTCCACGGTTGTCCCGCCGCCGAATCCGGCCGGCGGCGCCTGGCAGCCGGCCAATCCCTCGGACGGAATGCTCAAGGGCAAATGGTGGGAGATCTACCGGGAACCGGAGCTCAACCGCCTCGAAGACCGCATCGCCACCACCAACGTGGAGCTGCGCCAGGCCGTCGAGACCTACCTCGCCGCCCGCGACCAGATTGCCGCGGTGCGCGCCAACCTCTATCCCACTGTCTCTGCCAACGTGGCCGAAACGGGGGAAAAGTACTCGAAGAACGAGCCGCTCTTCAATAAATCCAATCCCAGTGTCTACAACGACCTCAACATCGGCGCGCAGGCAAGCTGGGAGCCCGATTTCTGGGGCCGCATCCGCCGCAGCGTGGAACAGGCGCGCGCCAACGCGCAGGCCAGCGCCGCTGACCTGGCCGCCATCGACCTGAGCCTGCACGCCGAGATGGCCGCCGACTACTTCGCGCTGCGCGGGCTCGACTCCGAGACCAGGCTGCTCACCGATACGGTCACCGACCTCGAGCACCAGCTCGACCTGACCCAACGCCGGCTCAAAGGCGGCGTGGCCACCGATGTGGATGTAGCCCAGGCGCAGACTCAGTTGGAGACCGTGCGCGCCGAGCTGGTGGATGTGGGCGTGGCGCGCGCGCAATATGAGCACGCCATCGGCGCCATCGCCAACTTGAACCTGCACGACTTCAGCATTCCACCCTCGCCGCTCGATCTCACGCTGCCCCAGGTCCCGCTAGGCGTACCCTCGCAACTGCTCGAGCGGAGGCCGGACATTGCCGCCGCCGAGCGCCGCGCCGATGCGGCCAATGCACAGATCGGCATCGCCGTGAGCGCCTACTACCCCACCATCAGCCTTGGCGCGAGCGGCGGCTTTCAGAGCACCAGTCCCGGCACCTGGATTCAGGGACCCAGCGCCATGTGGACGCTCGGTGCACAGGCTGCCGAGCTGCTCTTCGACGCCGGCCAGCGCCACGCGCTGACTGACCAGGCGCGCCACACCTACGAAGCGCAGACTGACGCCTACCGCAACACCGTGTTTCAAGCCTTCGAAGACGTGGAGGATCAGCTTTCGGGATTGCGCATTCTGGAGCAGGAGTCGAGCGTCGAGGCCCAGGCCGTGGCCGCCGCGCAGCGCTCCTTTGACCTCTCGAACCAGCGCTACAAGGGCGGCGTGACCAGCTATCTTGAAGTGCTCACCGCCGAAGCCACATTGCTCAACGACCAGCGCACCGCCATCGACATCGAGAGCCGCCAGTTCGCAGCGAGCGTAGGTCTGGTACGCGCGTTGGGCGGCGGCTGGGATGCGACGCAGTTGCCGAAGTGACAGGGACCAGGGAATAGGGAATAGGGAATAGCGAGTAGGACGGTATCTATGGCTTCGGATCGTTCATGATCGTAACGAGCATTCCGCAATCTACTTGTGTTTGCGTTTTTTCTGTTGCTTGTTCTCTTTCTCTGGTGGCGGAGCGCTTTGCAGCACATCCTGCTCCGGATGCGAGAAAGCTGAGGCTGCGACGCTCTGGAGCGCCAGCCCTGGTCCCTGCCAGAGCAAAATGGGCGCGCCGCCGCTCACCTGATGCAGACCTTCAATGTGAATCGCATGCTTGCCGGCGCGCAGGCCGATGGAGCCGGCTGCATAGCGCGCCGCATTGCCCGGCGATCCGCAGACCTGCGCGAAGGGCGGGCCAGTTTTTGCAATCTCCATGCCGTCGATCGTCAGACGCGCGCCGTCGCGGTCGATGAGAGAAAAAGTGTAGCCGCCATCGGCTGGAATGTCGATGAATCCGTCCCATGCAACGGCATAGCGTGTGAATCCGCGCGCATCGGCCTGGATGCCCGCCGCTTCATCGGCAAAAATTGCGTTCTGCTGCGCGAGGTCCGGCAGCTCGGGCCACTCGCCGGGATAGATTTTGAAGGTGAGGCCCGGCGTGGCCGCTCCAATCACCTTCGCTGATTCATGCCATTGATCGACGACAACAACGTCCTGCTCCGCCCAGTCCTCGTGCCCGGCCTTGTCCACCACGTGCAGCAGCACGCGAAACCGCCCCGCACCGTTCTGGCCGTCCAGCTCCGTGCCCTCGGCGTCAGGAAACTCGTGGTGCACGCTCTGCCCTTGCGCCTCGGTCCCATCGCCGAAGAGCCACGTATAGCGCGCATGCGGCCAGTACTGCGCGGTGAACGTAACCTTTTCGTCGGGGGCAAAGACGGCTGGCTCCGCGGTAAAGGCCGCCGTGGGCGTATGCGCCGTAACGAACGTGGGCTGCGCCGCGCCGCCCGTGACCATGAGCGGAATGGCCGCGGCTGAATCCACGCGCGCCTGGCCGTATTTCACGTTGTCGAAGGTCACGCCCGCCACATCGCCCGTAATGCTGGATGGAGCCAGCGGCGGCTGCCCCAGCGCCCAGATGTTGCGGAAGGTGATGCCGCGCAGGCTCGGCTGCTCCTGCTCAATCTGCGTCAGCGAGTACCAGTTGTCGACGAGGAGATTTTCGAGGTTGATGTCCGAGTGCTCGCCCTTCGCGCCATTGGCGCCCCAGAAGCCGAGCAACCCGAACGTCTGCCCGCAGGCCCCGATGCCGGCGTGCAAAATGTCGGAGTCGCGCAGCGTGAAGTTGCGCGAGTTGAAGACCTTTTGCGGCCATCCGATGCGCACGATGTTCGAGATGCTGGTCGAAAGCTCGCTATGTTCGACAAGGATGTTCTCCACATCGGGGCCGGGCCGCTGCAAGTCGGCCTCCGTGTAGCCGTCCCAGTTGCCCTCCATCGCCAGGTCGTCGTCCGAGGAGCGGATGAAGGCATTGCGCACAATCGCATCGCCTCCGCCCAGCCAGTCCATGCCATCCTGGTTGGCGTTGCCGGGGTTCCCGCCCACCACGCGCAGATCGTCGTAGACAAATCCGGTTGAATCCTTCATCTGGATCGACCAGGTACGCGAGCGGATAATGCAGGTGAGGCCGTCGATCTCCACTTTGTGCGACTGGTACGCGCCGATGCAGTGCCAGTCGGGCTTCTGCATCCATCCGTCATCGGCATCGGGGTCCTGCGTGCCTTCGTAAACGATGGTTCCGCGCCCCATCACCTTTACATTGTCCACATTCAACAGATTCAGGCTGCCGAAGATGTACGCACCGGGCGCGAGATAGACGGTGTCGCCGCTCTTGGGGTTCAGGCTCTCGCGATGCACGCCGGCAGGCACAACCTGAACATGCGGCCCCGCGGGCGGCGGCACGGACGGTGAGCCGGCGAAGAAGAAAAGCATCGCCGCGTGATTCAGGAAGTCGCCCGGCCGCGAGATGGAGAGCTTGACCGGCCCCGGAATCCTGAAGCGGATCGTCTGCCCGTCGCGCTGCGCCCGCAACCCCAGCCGCCACGGCTCAATATCCACGCCATGATCCCAGAAGCCGGGTTCGGCAGCGGTAATGGCAATCTCCGCCGGGCCCGTCACGTCGAAGTTGGCGATCTCGTAGCTCGAAGCCGCATGCGCCACGCCCACCGGCTGCCCGTTCGCGGCGATGGTAAAGGCCGTGGAGCGCATCTCATCCGGAACCGCCGCCGCATAGACGCGCGTAGCTGCGTGAACAGCGCCGGGGACAAGAAGGAGAGCCAGAAACAGCGCGCGCAAACCAGGCAACAGACAAGACTCCGGCAAGAGAGTTGGAACAGATCAATGTAGCATCACGCAGGCACAGGTGTGCGATTCATGCGATACCGGCAGCGCGCCGCTCTCTATTTCAATGCGCAAACAGGCTGAGCGGAATGGCTTCGCCCATCGCCTTGTAGCCGGCGGGCGAGGGATGCAGATGATCGCCGCAGTCGTAGGCCGGCAAAATGCGGTCGGGTTGGGCCGGATCGCGCACCACCTGGTCAAAATCGAGGACGGCATCGAAGTGTCCCGCGGCGCGTATCCACGCATTCACCGCCTGCCGGTCCGCCTCGTCGGCCGGACCGGGATGATAGTAGTCCGAACCCGTGTACGGCGTGATGGTGGCTCCCATCACCTGAATGCCGTGCGCGTGCGCCCGCGCAACAATCTGCCGATAAGCGCCGAGGATGCGCTCGACCATCGCCGCATGCGCGGCCGGCGTGGCTTCGCCGCCACGCGCCAGCCCGCCCAGGTCATTCACGCCTTCAAAGACAATGAGCCATCGCACCCCGGCCGGGGCCAGCACGTCGCGATCGAAGCGCGCCAGCACATTCGGCCCGAGCCCGTCCGTGAGCAGATGGTTGCCGCCGATGCCCTGATTCGAAACGCCGATGTTCCGCGTCACCGGCGCTTGCTGCAGCCGCCGCGCCAGCACGTCGGTCCAGCGATCATTGCCGTTGGTGGTGGCGCCGTGTCCGTCGGTGATGGAGTCGCCGAGAGCCACAATAGATGCAGCTCCGGGAGCAGCCTCCACATCGATCCCGCCGATCTGATACCAGTGATCCACCTTCGCGGCTCCCGCAAGCGTGGCGGCGCCCACCGCGTCTCCATGCACATAGTACGAAGTGGCGCGCGACCCCGGATGCCCCGTCTCGCGCGACGGCGGCTCGTCGAGGTGAAAGCTCACCGCCACGTCAGAGAGCGCGGCCACGGGAAACGGAATGGGGTCGGACAGGTATTCGGCTCCCGGTGGCACGGTGACGTCGCCGGCTCCGTCGAAGGTGAGCGCGCGGTCGGTGGCTGGATCGATCGATGAAGAGTCGGCCGCCAGCGGCCTGGCGATGTGAACCGAGGTAAAGTGCAGCGCCTCGGTACCGAAAGCGTTGGAAAGATGCACGCGCAAGACCGGGCCGCCCACCGAGAGATGAAAAATCTGCCGCACGGTCGTATCGCGCAACTCGTCCGCGGGCAGCGCATTCTGCGGTTCGGGAATCTGCTGCGACGCGCCCCATGTAGCCACCCACACCGGAGTGGACAGGGTCTGCGCGGCGCACGTGGCCGCGGTTGCCAGGAGCAGGCACGCGGCCAGAAGAAGGGCAAAAAAGTTTCGTGTGCGACCCATAGTGTGTGAGTTATTCTTGCTGCGCAGTAAATCGCTTTTCGGAAGCAAGGTTATCACCCCGCGGAGGTCCCTGGCGTGCGTTTTTGCATCGGTTCTTCTCTTCGTATCCCCTGCGTCGTTGCGGTCGCGACCGGTCTTGCCGCCGGCCTTGCCTCAAGTTTCGCTCAAAGCCCCGCGCCCGCTTCCGCGCCGCCGGTCACCTTTACCGCCGATCAGGACCACCAGAACATGATGGACCAGCTCGGCATCCAGGCGCTGCGCCCAGGGCCGAGCGGAGACGAAAAAGCCCCCAACCACGCCAACTACGACGAGTCGATGGCGAACCCCTACCCCAACCTTCCCGATCCGCTCACCATGCAGAACGGCGAAAAGGTGACGACGGCCAAGGTCTGGTGGGAGAAACGCAGGCCCGAGCTCGTCGATCTCTACTCGGAGTACGTCTACGGGCGCGTTCCAGCCAACGTGCCGCACGTGACCTGGACCGTCAATGCGGTCGATCACGAGCGGATCGGCTTTACTCCAGTGATTGCGAAAGATCTCACCGGCACGGTCGACAACTCCTCGTATCCGTATATCAGCGTCAAAATCCACATGACGCTCGTGACTCCGGCCAATGCAGCGGGCCCTGTTCCGGTGCTGATGATGTTTAGCCGCGCCGGTTTCCCCGCGCCCAACGAACCCTCCCCCGAGGAGTTCGACCGCATCAACGACGCATGGAAGGGGCTGCTTATCCAGCAGGACCCGGCGCTCAAACAGGTCTTCGACGAGCATCCGGCATGGCAGCCGGTAAAGGCCACGCCCTTCCAGTTTCCGCAGCTCAATGAAGACGGCGGCTTGCCGAATACCTGGCAACTCGTCGCCGACGGCTGGGGCTTTGCCCTCTTCGATCCGGCCAGCGTGCAGGCCGACGACGGCGCCGGCATCACCCGCGGCATCATCGGCCTGATGAACAAGGGCCAGCCGCGCAAGCCGGACGACTGGGGCGCATTGCGTGCGTGGGCCTGGGGCGCGGGCCGTGGCCTGGACTACCTCGAGACGGACCCGGCCGTCGACGCCAAGCACGTGGGCATTGAGGGCGTATCGCGCTACGGCAAGGCGGCGCTGGTCACCATGGCCTTCGATCCGCGCTTTGCCATGGTCCTGGTCGGCTCCTCTGGCAAGGGCGGAGCCACGCCGCTGCGCCGCAACTACGGCGAGGCCGTGGAAAGCCTCACCGGCGGCGAATACTACTGGATGGCCGGCAATTTCATGAAGTATGGCGCGTCGAAAGCGGCCTTCGGCAGCATGAACCCCGGCGACATTCCCGTCGACTCCAATGAGCTGATCGCGCTCTGCGCACCGCGGCTCACCTTCATCAGCTACGGCATCCCGGCCAAGGGCGATGCGCACTGGCTCGATCACCAGGGCAGCTTCATGGCCACGGTGGATGCCAGCCGCGTATGGGATCTATTGGGCGCGAAAGGTCTCGGCATCAACGCGGACTACCACACCGCGCAGATGCCTCCCGTGAATCAGGGCCTGCTCGACGGCCTGCTCGCCTGGCGGCAGCACGATGGCGGCCACACCGATGCGCCGAACATGAAGTACTTCATCCAGTGGGCAGACAAACTCATCGGCCACAATATGCCGCACTCTTAGAGCATTTTC
Organism: Occallatibacter sp.; assembly: GCA_049677625.1. Lineage (GTDB taxonomy): Bacteria > Acidobacteriota > Terriglobia > Terriglobales > Acidobacteriaceae > Telmatobacter. The sequence continues at coordinate 14,353 of JBAUCP010000724.1, forward strand.
GGAATACACGTAGACTTCTTGAGAGCCATGAAAGGTGGCTTTTTCTTGATGAAAAAGCCACTTGAGCGCGTGCATTCGGTCTACAGCAATTCCGAAAAATGTTGTAGCGGCTCGACAACCCTTGACGGTCACCTTGTGTTGGCAGAGCGTTCGCGTTGACCCGCGAGTTTCGAGTTGCTACACTATATCTGCGGGGTGGAGCAGCCCGGTAGCTCGTTGGGCTCATAACCCAAAGGTCGCTG
>JBAUCP010000725.1:0-1981 GCA_049677625.1 Occallatibacter sp.
GCCTTAGGCTGTATCCACATTTAGCGTGTTAACTGGCAAACCAAAGGGCCTGATTTTCATAAGGATTTGAGCCACTGCGGACAAACCGCAGGTCCTTCGACTCCATTGGGAGCAAAAAACGCTCCCAACTTCGCTCAGGATGACAGAGTATTTATGATGCGAACTTTGGGACAGGACACTGGGAAAGCCTGCTAATAGAGCAACACGGCGATGCGGTAGGCGGAGAATGTGTTTTGATCGCCAGCAGCCGGGCAACTGCCAATCGCGGCGTCGCGGTAATTGCCTGAGCTGAGGCGATCAACGAGCGCCTGCGGCAGACGCGAGAGATCAGAGTCCTGCCAGCGCATGATGAAGCGCGGCTGTGGGCCGGCCGTGGCGCGCGGCATGCCGGAGTCCGTTGCGCAGGCGGCCCGCGCCAGGCCGGGATCTGGAACAATCGCGACGCCGCTCACGCGGATGAGGCCGGCGACACGGGCCTCGACCTGCGAGGGTGAGAGCGCGAGAACGGCGTGGGAGTAGTCGGCTACGGAGTAGAGCACGCCGCGGCTGGCGATGACCGCGATGCCCACGCGATCGACTTTGGGATTGAGCAGATTCTCGCGATGGCCGGGCGAGTTCATCCACTCTTCATGAATGGCCTCGGCCGACGGGCCGATGGCTACGTTCTCCTCAATGAGTCCAAAGCGTGCGCCGGCCTGCGCAGCGCGTTCCGAGAGGTCGGGCTCGCCGCCGTAGCGATGGGCGATGGGCCCTTCGCTGACCATCCGCCGGCAGTGGTAGAGCGCTGCGGCGGCCAGCGCCGGGTCCCACTCCAGGCGGCCTGCTCCGGCCTGGGCGCGCGCCTGGTTGGCCAGTGCGAATATCTCCTCAGATGCGGCGCGCATGTCGGGTGCAGCCGGCTGCCGATAGGGCGAATCCGTCTGCAACTGCGGCTGCGGCTGCGGCTGCGCGGATGCAACCAGCGGCAATGCAAGCGCCAGTGAAAAAACGAAAGTGCGGCAAGTAAAGCTCATACCTGTTTAGACCCTAACCCGGCTTGGGTGTCGCTGTATTCTTTTGAGTACCGATGGTATTTCCCGGTTCCAAGTTGCTTGAGCGGGCGGGCATGCGGGTGCGGCGGCAGCCGCTGGCCGCGGCAGGGGTGGTGCTGCTGGCCGGCTTTGTGGTGTGCGGACTGGCCGCGCCATGGCTTGCGCCGTATAACCCAGCTGCCATCGACCTGATGCACCGGCTCCAAGGCCCCTCGGCCGCGCACTGGGCGGGAACAGATGAGCTGGGCCGCGATACGCTGGCGCGGCTGGTGTGGGGCGCGCGGCTTTCGCTGGCCGTGTCAGTGAGCGTGGTGACGGTTTCTCTAGCCCTCGGACTGGCCGTCGGCGGTCTCGCCGGTTATCTGGGCGGATGGGTGGACACGGCGCTCACCACCTTTGCGATGAACACCTTTCAGGCGCTGCCGGGAATTCTGCTGGCAATTGCGTTTGCGGCCTTTCTGGGGCCGGGATTCACCAACCTGGTGCTGGCTCTGGCCATCGGCGGATGGGCGGGCTACGCGCGGCTGGTGCGGGCGCAGGTGATGGCCGTGCGCGAGCGCGAGTATGTAGATGCGGCGCGCGCGCTGGGCGCGGGTGGATTGCGCATCTTCTTCCGGCATATTCTGCCCAACATTGTGCAGCCGGTGCTGGTGCAGGCGGCCATCGGCATGGCAGGCGTGATCCTGGCTGAAGCAACGCTGTCGTTTCTGGGCCTTGGGATTCCGGCGCCCACGCCAAGCTGGGGCGCGATGCTCAACGACGCGCGGCTGCATCTGTTCGACTCGCCGCATCTGGTTCTGTTCCCTGCCGCGGCCGTAGCCGGAGCGGTGCTCGGCTTCAACTTTCTCGGCGACGCGCTGCGCGACGAGCTCGACCCGAGGACGCGGCTGGAGTTGGGGCTGTGAGAAACAGAGATCAGAGAACAGGGATCAGAGATCAGGGGTTAGGGG
>JBAUCP010000726.1:0-6508 GCA_049677625.1 Occallatibacter sp.
GCCGCTGATTCTGCTTGCTCAAAAAGATGGCAACGACCCCCACCGTGTAAAAGCTGGGCAGGTAATCCACAAAGCGCACCAGGTTGCGCGCCAGCGACTCCACAAAGCTGATAGCGCGTCCCGATCGATGGATCACATGAATCTTCGCCACGCGCTTGCCCGGCGTGCGGCCATTGCTGAAGGCCTCAAACAGCGCAAAGTATCCCCACTGCAGCAGGAACACGATCAGAATGACGATGCCCAGCGCCCAGTTTTCCGAGACGCCGCCTGCGAAATGCAGCGCGGGAAGAATAATGGCCATCAGAATCGCCAGAATGATGATGCCCGTGGTCCAGATCAGATAGTCCACCAGGATGGCGATGAAGCGGCTGCCGATTCCGGCAATCGACATCTCGATCGAAACCAACTCCGGGGTATCGATGTTAAGCTGGTCTCCAATCGGACTCATGGGCATCCTTGTCTCCAACCATTGGCTGCACAAACGCCGCCCTTATTGGGAGCGCCTTGCCTCGCTGCTTTCGCAGGCAGACATGAGTGGCCTGCGCAGCCTTTCCCGCGCCGAGCTCGAAGAGACCGCACTGCTTTACCGCCAGGTGGCGAGCGACCTTTCCACGCTGCGCCAGGACCCCTCGGCACGGGCCTACACCGAGCACGTCAACCAATTATTGGCTCGCGCCCACCATATCATTTATTCCACGCGCAGAACCAGCTTTCTCAACCTTTTCCGCTATATGCGCGACGAGTATCCGGCCGTCTTCCAGCGCAACATGCGCTATGTGCTGCTCGCGCTCGTTGTCACGCTGGGCGGCGCGCTCTTCGGCACGGTCATCACGCTGGCGCGTCCGCAGTTCATGCGCCACTTGCTGGGTCCGCAGATGGTCGCCACCATCGAGCGCCACCAGATGTGGACGCAATCGGTCGTCGCCATCGCCCCCGTAGCCAGCAGTTGGATCATGACCCACAATCTCTCCGTCTGCTTCGTCAGCTTCGCCGGCGGGGTCATCTTCGGCATCGGCCCGCTCTACTCCATGTTTTTGAATGGCATGCTGCTCGGCGTCATCGGCGTCGCCTGCCAGCAGCACGGCATGTCCGTCGATCTCTGGAGCTTCGTAGCACCGCACGGCTCGCTTGAGCTGCCCTCCATCATCCTCTCCGGTGCAGCCGGCTTCCGGCTCGGCCACGGCGTGCTGTTTCCGGGCCTCTATCGCTGGCGCGACTCGGTCGCCACCGCGGGCGTGGAGGCCTCGCGCCTCATCGCCGGCATCATCCCGCTGCTGGTCATCGCCGGCACGCTCGAAGGATTCTTCTCGCCATCCAACGCGCCCCACTGGCTCAAATTCACCGTGGGCGGAATCCTGTTTACGCTGTTGTTGCTCTGGCTGTTTCGCCCGCTGCCACACAAAGAAATTACGAAATAAGAAATCAGCGGCCAGCTTCCGGGGAGTTCCTTGCAGCTTGTCCAGAAACGACAGGTCCTGAAGGGGACGGGCTTCAGCCCGTCCGTCAACAGCCCATTTTTGCCTCCGGCTTTAGCCGCTGAGGGAATGCACATCGCTGAAAACTCTTCCCTCAAGGGCTAAAGCCCACGCTCTTTTGAAGACATTTATGTACGGGCTGAAGCCCGTACCCTTCACGGAAAAACTAGATAATTCCGATAGCCCCTCAGACCATCGCCCGCTCTTTCACCTTCAGATATTGATTCAGCACCGCCGAGGTCAGCTCGCCGGGATCGAGGTCGAGCGTGAGCGCACCCTGCTCGCGCAGCCGCGCCAGCAGCAGTTCGCGCCGCGTGGTCAGCTCCTGCGCCGCGGAGACGCGAAACATCTGCTCCACATTTTCGGGCCGCGCATTGGCGATCGCCTCCACGTCCGGCTGCGCCATGGCCACAAACAGCAGCACATGGCGATGCAAGAGCTGCATCGCGCCATCCACCACCTCGGGCCGCATGGTCGAATCCGGCAGATCGGTCATCCACAGGACGAGCGCTCTCCGCGGCTGATAACGATTCAGCACAGCCGTCGCGCGCAAGTGGTCGGCTTCGCTCGACTCAGCCCGGGCCTGCGCCAGCGCCTCCACAATCTGCCGGAGATGCGCTCCGCCGCGCCCAGGGAGCACGCGCTGCTGCACGCTCTGCCCATACACCAGCAGCCCCACGCGGTCGCCGGAAAACAAGGCAAGCTGCGCCAGCGCCACAGCCGTGGAACAGGCATGGTCGAGCTTTGAGTGTCCTGTCCCCGGCTCGGCTGTCTTTTGCGCGCCGGAGTCCCGCGTCATGATCCGCGCCTGCAGCAGCCTGCCGGCATCGAGCACGATCCACACCGGCTGGCTGCGCTCGGTCTGGTACCGGCGCGTAATCAGTTGTCCGCGCCGCGCTGTCGCTGTCCAGCACACGTCGCGCAGATCGTCGCCTTCGAGATATTCGCGCAGGCTCTCAAAGTCGCGCCCCAGGCCGCGCTGCCTTACCTGGCGAAGCTGCAGGTCGATCTGCCGGGCGCGCGCCAGAAAAATCTCCTGCTCCTCGCCCTGGCGCAGCGTGGGATAGACGCGCACCGTCTGCTCCAGCGGCGCAACCGCCCAACGCTCCACCAGCCCCAGCGCCGACCGGTAGCGCACATAGACCGCGCCAGTGTGTGCGTCTCCGCGCTCGCGCGGCTCGATCCGATAGCGCAGCGACGCCCGAACTCCGGGAAATGCACGCAGCAGATGCGTGGCGGGCGTGGCCACCAGGGCATCGGGCAGATCATCCACCAGCCGGCACTCGAGAATCGTTCCGCCCTGCTGCTCCACCGCAAGCTCAATCTCCGTTTCGCTGTCGAGCGAAGGCGCGTTGTTCCACGAGCGCTCCACGGCGATCAAGCGCGCAGCCGGCAGGCGCAGGCCATCAAGAAGAATGGCGCCGCCGACAAGGACCTCCCAGATCCACATTCCCAGGCTCAAGTTGTCTTTGAAGAATCCCGGCAAAGCCAGCACCAGGCCCGCCGCCAGCAGGCCAATCGCGCGCGGCGTCAGTCCAAAGGCCAGGCGGCCGCGTGGCTTTGAGCTCGCCCGCACCGGCTCGGGATGGAGCGATGGCCCAATCATCCCCTGGGCACCGCAACCGCGGCCAGCACATCGTTCAAAATCCGGTCCGCGTCGAACCCCTCCAGCTCCGCCTCCGGCTTGAGCAGAACGCGATGCCGCAGCACCGGCAGCGCGGCCCGCTTCACGTCGTCCGGAACCACGTAGTCCCGATCCTCGAAGACCGCAAACACCTGCGCCACGCGCAGCAAGCAGATGGCCGCGCGCGGGCTCGCTCCCAGCGCCAGCATGGGCCACTCGCGCGTGCGCCGCGTGACCTCGAGAATGTAATCATAGAGATCGCCTTCGACGCGAACGGCGCGAACCTCCGCCCGCGCGCGGCTGAGCAGATCCGCTGAAACCGGCGTGATCGCCGCGTCTTCAAGCAGCCCTGCACCGCTTGAGCCGTGGTGGCGCTCCAGCATCGCGCGCTCCTCCGCCTGGCTCGGGTAGCGCACTTTGACCTTGAGCAGAAACCGATCCAGTTGCGCTTCGGGCAGCGGATAGGTGCCCTCGAAGTCGATTGGGTTCTGCGTAGCGAAGACCGTGAACCACTCGGGCAGCGGACGGCGCACTCCGTCGCTGGTCACCTGCCGCTCCTCCATGCACTCGAGCAGCGCCGCCTGCGTCCGCGGCGGCATCCGGTTGATCTCATCCACCAGCAGCAGATCGGTAAACACCGGCCCCATGTGAAAGGTGAACTCATCTTTTCCCGGCTTGAAGATGGTGGTGCCCAGAATGTCGGCCGGCATCAAATCGGGCGTGGCCTGCACGCGCTGGAACCCGAGCCCCAGCAGCCTGCCGATTGACTTGACGATGAGCGTCTTGGCAATTCCCGGCACTCCTTCAAGCAACGCGTGACCCTGCGCCAGCACGGCGACCATCACTTCTCCGATCACCTCGTCCTGCCCGGCGATCACGCGTCCAAGCTCGGTGCGTGTCTGCGCCAGCAACTGCCGCGTTGCTTTCAGGCTCGCACCCTCTTCGCTCTGCGCATCTACCCTGGGTTCAAAAGAACTTTCCTCGCTCATCCAGACTCCCTCGGATCAAACTCATTTCAACCAGCGCTCGATTCCATTCTCACCGAACGTGCATTCGCTGCACATTGCCGCGTGTGCTCACTTTTCCGTGCTGCCCGCGCGCGCCATCGCCTGCAGCCTCTCGTCGTGGCGGCGGAGCGCCTGCACCAGAGCCAGCGCGCGCCTGGGGTTCAACGTATCGTCCCGCGCAGCCTCTTCGCCGGCCGCAAGATCCGTCTCCAGCTCTTCCCCCACCTGCGGAAACCTGTGGCGCAGCGCCGCGGCCAGCTCTGCCGCGCTCATCTGCTTTCCACGCAACCCGCACAGCGCGCCCATCCGGCGGCGAAATCTGTCATAGGCAAGAGCAACCGCCGTTGCGGAAGCGCCAGCCTTCGCATAAAGCGAGCCCAGCGCCTCAAGAAATTCTACCGGCGTGGCCCGCACCGGCAGCGGCAGATCGCGCACCGGCCCACTGCGCCGGCTGAAGCTGAAGATCATCAGCACACCCAGGCCGAGCAATCCCGCAATCAGCAGGTTGAGCGCTGTCCCTCGCGCGTAAAACCAGTTCGAGCGCACATCGCCGTGCAGCGACTCATCCCAGTAAAAGTGGCTGCCTTCACGGCTGCCCAGCGCATTCAGGAAGAGGTCAAGATTTGCGGCACGGCCGATCGAGCCGTTTTCAAGCGGCGTGGAGCTCGCCCACCACACCGCGTGTCCCGCGCCCGCGTCATACTCCACCACCGACGGCTGGCCCGCGCAATCGTACTCCACACGGTAGCGTGGACTGCTCATCTTCCATCCTGCCGCAGGCACCATCCACACCTCGCCCGAGCCGGCCAGCGGATCGAGCCCCTGCGGCGAAAGCTCGCAGGCCGCCATCGTAAACCGCTCCGGCGGCTGCGCAGCCCCATCGGGCAGAATCAGTCCCCCGTACATGCCCGTCGCCAGCACACGGCCGCCGCGCTCAAGAATCTGGTCCACCGCCTTGAAGTCGGCTGTGCCGGCAAGCATTGGCTCGGCCAGGATGAGCACCGTACGCGAGTCAGCCTGCGCGGCCAGGTCGCTCAGCGGTTGCTCCCAGCGCTCCACGTTGTAGCCGCTCGACTCCAGCATTTCGTAAGCCGCACGCGCGCCGTGCCTGCCGGTCAGGAAGCTGCTGGGCACGGGATTGTCATCGTTATTCTGGTTGCGCGCAAAGACGGCCGTCAAAACGGCAAGCACTAGCACTGACGCCAGGCAGACGATCATCAGCCTGCGATCCTTCGCGTCGAGCGAGGCAAAGAGCTTCATTCCACCCCCAGCCCCGCAGCCATTTTGAGAGCTGCATCGAACTCCGATGAGCCGGCCTCGCGTCCGCCGTACCATGTGCGCTCAAAGCTGCGCGTCAACGCCGTCAGGTTGTCTCTGCGCGGATCGGCCGCCGGAAACAACCGCAGATATTCACGCGGCGTGCGTGCGCGGTCCGCCGGCCACATCCGCTTCGACTCAAGCCGCGAGATCGAAGCCCAGTAGAGAAAATGGATCGCTTCCCGCCACAACCCCTGCGACGCCATCCTCTGCGCATCCTGGAACCACAACTGCCACTCGCGCGCCGATGGCACATTCGCACCCGGCTGCGCCTCCGGAACCAGACGCACGCGCGAACGCCGCTCCAGCCGAACCAGCGCCCACACCAGGCCCACGCACAACGACCCCAGCAGCAGCGCGCGCAGCGCAAAGGCAATCCACGGAGACCGCGCGCCAAAACCGATCAGGTGACCGAAGATTCTGGCGAGCAGGTTCTCCAGCCACTCCTGAAAGCGCTCCCACGCCGAGCTCTCGGTCACGCCCTGATACTCCCGCCGCGCCAGAATGGCGATCATCCGCTTGCGCTCCGCCGCGTGGTCCGATCTGTCCGATTCTCCGGGCGTTAACCCTCCCGCCTGCTTCCAGTCGCCTTCCAGCCGCTGCTGCGCCTGCTCGAGCAGCTTATCGACTGAAACCGGGTTGGTGACGACTCCCTCGACGGGAACAGCAGCTGCCTTCTGCGGCTCCTCTTTTTTCCCGGCACTGTTCAGAACTTCGCGCAGCCAGTCGTAGCGAATCGCGCGCACCGCAACCGCGCTGCCGGAGTTCCACTGCACCTGATCGTCGGGGCCGACCTGGTCTGGATTGCACGCGTCCCGGCTGCGCTGCTTCCGGCACGCGGCCACCACCGCTTGCAGCGCCTGGAGATGCTTCCGGTAATCTTCGAGGCTCGCACCGGGTCGGCTTCCAGAGGAGTCTGGCGTCTGCGCGCAGGCGAACGGCGCCGTGGCCGGCAGCGCAAGAAACAGCATTGCCAGCAGCGTGCGTACCTGCCTGCCTGAACCGAGCCCCAACCAGCTCTTCATCCGTTTAATGTTCCTGGATCTGGCGCGGGCGTGGGAGCAATCTGCGCCTGGCCTGGCGCC
>JBAUCP010000727.1:0-2016 GCA_049677625.1 Occallatibacter sp.
CCATAAGAATTCAACCGTTCGCGGTCGTTTAGCGGCGAGCTTCGGCCGCCATGTCCTTCGAAAGCCCAACCGTAAGTGACTAGATGATCGTTCTGTTGATATCTATACAATAACAACATTTCCGTGCCAGAATGGTTTATGCCATTCACACCGAGGCGCCAGACTTTGGTTCTTGGCTCCGATGAGAAGCTGAGGCTGGAAAGTTTGAGACGGTCCCGCAGTGGGGAGAAGCGAGAGACGGTGCACGCGGGGATTCTTCTGGATTTGGCCAACGGCGAAAGCGACGGTGCCGTAGCTCGCAATCATGGCGTGAATCGCCACACAGTTGCTTTATGTGCTCGCAAGTTTCTTCAGTTCGGACTGGACGCGGCGCTGGGAGAGTTGCCGCGTCCAGGCAAGAGCCGGTAGATCCCCGATGACGCCATTGCATGGGTACAGCATTGCGCCTGTCAGAAACCGAAGGATCTGGGTTATTCGTATGAACTCTGGACTTATTCATTGTTGCAGGACCACGTGCGGAAACATTGCAATGAAGCCGGTCACTCCAGTCTGGCTGAGTTGAGCCGGTCGCGGCTGCACCGGATTCTGACGCAAGGAGAGCTTCATCCGCACAAGATCCGTTATTACGTGGAGCGCCGTGTATAGTGGACCCGGGAATTCAGACCAAGCAATAAGCTAAGATTCGGACGGAGTCATTAACGAGGAGAGGTTGATGACAACGACGAGGAAAACATACAGTCCGAAGTTCAAAGCGCGGGTGGCGATCGAGGCCCTTCGCGGGGAAAAGACACTGAGCCAACTGGGATCGCAGTTCAGGGTGCATCCCATCCAAATCGCCAAGTGGCGGAAGACGGCGTTGGACCTGTTGCCTGAGCTGTTCGTGGATGGACGGCGCAAAGCGGGCGGCAACGGCGAAGTGGAAAGCACCGCGCTGTACGAAGAGATCGGGCGGCTCAAGGTGGAGCTGGACTGGCTCAAAAAAAAAGCTGGCATGCTCGACTGAGGATCTGCGCCCGCTGGTGGATGTGGATCACGACGCGATCAGCGTCCGACGACAATGTGAACTGCTGGGCGTAAACCGGGCAAGCGTGTATTACACGCCCTTGGGCGAGAGCGAAGAGAACCTGCGATTGATGCGCTTGATCGACCAGCAGTACACGCGGACGCCATTCTTTGGAAGCCGCCGGATCACAGCCTGGCTGCGAGAGGAGAAAAAACTGACCGTGAATCGCAAACGCGTCTCGCGGCTGATGGAAGTGATGGGTCTCGAAGCAGTGTACCCTAAGCCCAAGCTGAGCCAACCCGGAGAAGGTCACAAGATCTATCCGTACTTGCTCAGGGACGTGAAGGTCGAACGCGTCAACCAGGTCTGGAGCACGGATATTACCTACATCCGGATGGCGCGAGGCTTTTGTTACCTGGTGGCCGTGATGGATTGGTACAGCCGGTTCGTGCTCAGTTGGGCCCTGTCATTGACGATGGAACTGGACTTCTGCGTGGAGGCATTGTCGAACGCATTGCGGCGTGCCAGGCCCGAGATCTTCAACAGCGATCAGGGCTCGCAGTTCACCAGCGAGAAGTTCACCGGCGAGTTGAAGACGCGCGGGATCACGATCAGCATGGATGGGCGCGGGCGCTGTTTCGACAACATTTTCATTGAACGTTTGTGGCGTTCGCTGAAATACGAGGAGGTGTACCTGAAGGACTATGAGACGGTGATCGAAGCCCGCACCGGCATTGAGCGATGGTTCAAGTTCTACAACCACGAGCGGCTCCATCAAAGCCTGAACTACCGGACACCGGCAGCAAGCTACCACGGAAGGACCTGACTGACGATGATGACGGAAGCAAGAACAATAAGGAAGGAGGCATTGATCGACTCGGGGATTCCGTCCCCGAACCCCTGGGATTTATCGCTTTCGGCCAGAATGGATGGTTTACACTCAAGGTACTGGACGGAGGATAGGGCTCCGCAGGGATGCGACCCGAGCGCCGATTCCAGCGCCGGAATGGTAA
>JBAUCP010000728.1:0-4553 GCA_049677625.1 Occallatibacter sp.
CTCGCGGTGCCGGTGGTGTTGATGGTGAGGTAGCAAAGCGTGGGGAGTGTGCTTGACGTGCCACTGTTCTCAATGGAGTAGCCGGTGGTTTCAAGCTCGGTGACGTTCTGGTGGTTGAAGAGATTGAAGCTCTCGGCGAGCAGCTCGAGAGAGCGCATGTGACCCAGGTCGAAGCGCCGGGCGAGGCGCAGGTCGGCCTTCCAGGTGCTGGGATAGCGATAGGTGTTGCGGCCGATGTTGTAGGAACGGCCGTCGCTGCCGAGGCCGTAGACGCGGTTGTCGCCGCCGGAGCCGTTCATGCCGGGGCCGAGGCCGACGATGGCTGCGCCGGTGGTGTTGTTGATCTCTTCGGGGAGCGAGCCGGAGGTGCGCATGGTGTAAGGCAGTCCGCTGCGGAACTGGCCGATGCCGGAGAGCGACCAGCCGTTGGCGATGCGGCCGGCGAAGCTCGAGAACTTCCATGGCGCTTCGTAGATGGCCAGGGCCGCGGCGGAGTGGCGCGTGTCGAGGTTGCTCGTTCCATATTCGAGTGAGAAGTTGGCGGGGTCGAGCACGTCGCTGCCGGCAACCAGCGTGGTGGTGTCGGGATTCCAGTCCATGGCGTGCGCGTAGGTGTAGTGCGCATGCAGGGTGAGCCCGCGGCGGCCATAGCGCGTGATTTTGAGCATGGCCGCTTCATAGGTGGAGTTGGCGCGGGAGAAGATTTCCCCGATCTGCTGGTAGTCGGGATTGAGCCGGCCAGTGACGCCGGTGGGCGAGGGCCACGATGCGTAAAACGGCACCGTGATCTGCGGGGATTTGATGGGGCCGGCGCCGGTTCCGTCGACTACGGCGTAGGTGATGGTCTGCGGATTCACGGCGGGGTTGAAGTTGGTGTCAATGGAGACGGGCAGGCGGCGGGCGAGGCTCACGAGTGTGGACACTGTGACCTGCACGTGGCCGGCCAGAGATTCTTCGAGCGAGGCGACGGCCTGATGGACTTCGGGATTGCGGAAGGTGGGCGCGAACTGGACTGCGCCAGGCTTGACTACGCTGGCGGGCTGGCCGGCGAAGACGTAAGGGAAGGGCGGTGAGCCGCCGGAACAGAATTGGCAATCGTCAGTGGGACGCATGAAGAAGCTGAGATCGCCTTTGAGCGAGCCGGTCTGGGTGAGCGCGGTTTCGAGCGTGGCGTTTTCAGTGCGGCCGTAGTAGAGGCCGTAGCCGAGGCGCAGCACCGGCCAGGGGCTCTCCGCGCTGCCAATGGCCAGGCTCAGGCGCGGGCCCGAGTTGTTGCCGAGGTTGGGCAATTTCTCAGTGAGCGGCAACTCCGGATTGGCCAGCGCGGCGAGCGGCGGGGGCAGGGCTTCGCGCTCCCAGCGCAGGCCGGCGGAGAAGACGGCGAGCTTTCCGATTTGCCACTGCGCGGTGGCGTAGCCGGCCCAGTCGGTGGTGCTCAACTGCCAGTTGGTGGGGCCCATGGTCTGCGAATAGTAGGAGTAGCAGGGCACTGCGCCGAAGCTGGAAGCGGTGAGGCCGCAGTTGTGCGGGTTGTTATAGTCGAGCGCGCCGGAGAGGCCGAATTTCTCAAAGGCCAGCGCGTCGGAGATGAAGTTCTGCACCTTGGAGTAGTAGTAAGTGCCGGTCTGGTTGCGCAGCAGTGTGGTGGCGTCGTTGTTGTGGTCGGCCTCAAAGCCGGCTTTGAGGAGCAGGCGGTTGTGGACCCAGTCGACCATCTCCTGCGCGTGGTAGAGCCGCTCATCGGGATAGCTGCCCTGGCCAAAGCGCGAGGGGTTGCCGATGGTGAATCCATAGCGCGAGTCGACTACGATCTGCGGCAACTGGTTCCAGACGTTGCCGGCGAGAAGGCTCTGCTCGAAGGCTGAGGGCGCGTCGGGATGTGCGGTGAGGATGTCGCGGCCGCCGGAAACCTGCGTGGTGGCGAGCAGGTTGGGCGTGAGATAGGCCTCCCAGCGCGCGAGCAGCCACTGCTGGCTGGCGGTGCTGGAGCCGAAGCTGTGGCTTCCGTAAGTCTCCGAGACGCGCGCGCGCCCGCCGCCGGGCGAGTTCCAGTCAGCGCCGATGCCTTCGAGGCTGAAGCGATGACGCTCAGCGGCCTGCCAGTCGAGGCGGGCGAAGCCGGTCCATTGGGCGGCGGTGCGCGGTGCGGGGCCGAGTAGATTAGCTAACTGCTCCAGGCCGGCGGGCGTGTAGCCGGGTGCGGCGACGCCGAGATAGTCGTTGTAGGCCTGGTTTTCGCTCTCGCCGAGCTGCGCGCTGAGGAGCTGGATCTGGGCGTCATTGGGCGTGGGCAGGAAGAAAAATTCGCTCGGGTACTTGACCATGGCCAGGCCGGGATCGTTGCGGCGGTAGCTGTCAAGCGCGGCGAACCAGAACAACTTGTCGCGGCGGATGGGAGCGCCCGCGCCGATGCCCCAGACGGTTTCGTGGTCGGGAGGGGTGTAGGGCGTGGGCGTGAAGACGGGAGCCGCCGCGGAGCCGGTGTTCTCGACCCATTGCGTAAAGGGATTGCGCGCGCCCCAGTTGTTCTGGCGGTCGAAGAAGAAGCCCTGGCCATGAAGCTGGCCGCCGCCGCGTGCGGTTTCGATGTTGACGCGTCCGCCGGATGCGCGCGCGCCTGCAGCTTCGGTGTTGCCGGCCACGGTCTGCACCTCGCGGATGGCGGCTTCGCTCACGGAAAGTCCGCGGCCGCCGCTCCAGGACTGGCCAAAACTGTTTTCCCCGCTTCCGGGCTGGCCGGGCGCGCCGGAGTCCTGGGTGCGCGGGGCGGAGACGGCGGCAGCGCCGAAGGCGAGACGGGTGCTGAGCCCGTCCACCGCGATGTCGGCTGCCTGTTGACCGGCGCCGCGCAGCGAGCCCTGCGATCCACCTGCGGCGGTGGTGGAGGCGGGTGTGTCGAGCAGGAAATCCTGCCAGCGCCGGCCGCTTGCGGGGAGCGACTGCACCTCAGCCGCAGTGACCGTGGTGGTGACGGCGAACGCGGCGGGATCGGGCGTTTGCGCGGCGGCGACAATGGGCATGAGCCGGGGCGGGCCGATGCGCAGAATGGCCTGCACGCCGCGGGCCGCCGCGGCGCTTGCGGCCAGCGTGGAGGTGAGACCCGTGGCAGGGCTAGATAGGTGCGGCAGCGCGGCGGCGATGGTTGGGTGCATTACGGGCGGCTGTGGCGTGAGCGCGGCCAACTGCTGCGCCGGCGCAGCGCCGATCTGCGCGTTCGGAGGCGCTGACGCATCGAGTTGGGGCGCGGGAGCTGGAGAAGAAGAAACAGCTTGCGACGTCGCGGGTGGTGGTGGAGATTGCGGCTCTGCGTGTTCGGTGGCCGGAGGCGCGGCCAAGACTTGCGGCGCGGGATTTTCCTGGGGAGCGGCGGCAACGAGCGGCGCAACGGGCGCAGGGTCGAGCTCGATTGCCGCCTGCACGCGGGCTTCGTGTCCGGCGGAGACCACGATGCCGTCAAGCCGGCCGCGCCCGAGCTGCGGGCTCTCGGCCTCCATGACGTACTCGCCCGCATCGAGCGCCGCAAAACGGTATGTGCCGTTTCTGGCCGTGGTGGTGCGGAGTTCCGCGCCGGTGGCCATGTTGCGGAGGATGACGGCGATGCCGCCGAGCGGTGCGGAGTGGAGATCGGTGAGTTTGCCGGTGAGCGAGCCAGGCTGCGGCGGATTGGATTGGGCGTCCGACTGAGCAAAGCCCAGCGCAGCCGCGCCGATGCACAGTGCGGCAACCACGAGGGTCGCAATCCGGCTCCGCTTGACGCGTGGCATCGGCATCTCGCCGTCTCAGGTGCGCTATCGGGGGAAGTTGGGAGCGATTCTACGCCAAGATTGCAGCCGGGAATATGGATTATTTGAAGAATCTAATCGGAACGCCGATAGCTCCGAAGGCCGATAGCGCCGCGCGGGGCATCCCGGTCCGATAAACTGAAAGGACGGCAGCAGGGAGCGGAAGCGCCTGTGGAGCTGGCGCAGTTCCCGATGGCTGGATGAACGATGTTTATTGATGAAGTAAGAATCCGGGTGAAGGCTGGCGACGGCGGCAATGGCTGCATGGCCTTCCGGCGCGAGAAGTTTGTACCGCGCGGGGGCCCCTCGGGCGGCGACGGCGGGCGCGGCGGCGACGTGGTGATGGAGTCGAGCCAGCGGCATAATACGCTGATTCATTTTCGCTATAACCCGGAGCACAAGGCGCAGCGCGGCGAGCACGGCATGGGCTCGAACTGCACCGGGCAGGATGGGCACTCGATTACGCTGCAGGTTCCGGTGGGCACTGCGCTCTACGACCAGGAGACGGGCGAGCTGGTCCACGATTTTCAGGAGCCGGACGAGCGGCTGGTGATTGCCAAGGGCGGACGCGGCGGACGCGGCAACCAGCACTTTGCCACCAGCACCCATCAAGCTCCACGCGAGCACGAACTCGGCCGCGCCGGCGAAGAGCGCAGCTTTCGCCTCGAACTCAAGCTTCTGGCCGATGTGGGATTCGTCGGCTATCCCAACGCCGGCAAGTCCACCCTGATCGCGCGCATCTCCGCCGCCAAGCCCAAGATTGCCGACTAC
>JBAUCP010000729.1:0-3774 GCA_049677625.1 Occallatibacter sp.
ACGGGACAGGCTCAACTCGCGTTGGCCTAAGGGGCGCACGGCCTTACCGCCGAAACGTGAAACCATCCTCACGCCTCTCAACGCAACATACAAGGGGCGTATCGAATCCGCAACGCGGTTCCCTGCGCCATCTGGCGATAATCTCACGCCGCCCGCACCACCAGCCGCTTCCCCAGCGCGCGCATCGCCACATCTAACCGATCGATCCGCGTGGTATGCCGGATATTCGTAAGCCGGTTCACTTCCTGCGGCGTGGTCCCGATGCGCCGCGCCAACTCCGCCGGCCGCACCTTCTGGCGCAGCATTTCGTTCAACAGCAGCACCTTCGCCGCCACACTCGGCGGCAACTGAATCAGCCGTTGACCGCGCTTCGGCTTGGACGGGGAAGGAATCGGGAGGCGATCTTCAAAGTAGAACTCCAGCGCCGACTCCAGCGCATCCGCGCCATGGCGCAATGCGTCTTCGACATCCTCGCCCTGCGTGATCGCCTCCGGAATATCGGGAAAGGTTACGATGTAACCGCCTTCCTCGGCTGCTTTGAGTCGTACTGGATACTGCATCGTTTGACTCCTATTTCAGGCCCAATTGCTTCTTGATCCCTTCAACCAGGCCCTTCTTCAAGTCTTTCGAGTGCATGGGCAATATGGAAGACTTTCCGTTCAATTCCACCCTAAGGTGCGAGCCCTTGCCCGGCGTAAAGACCGCTCCCTGTTTCTCGAGCCACCGCCTGAACTCGCTGCTCTTCGCGCATCAAGTATAAACAATTTTGTTTATATTGCAAGCGAAACGAGCGCACGAATAAAAAAGCCCCTCCCGCAATTGCGGGAGGGGCTGGATTCGACGGCTGCTCATGCCGCCGCTTCACCGCACCTTGTCGTTGTGCTTGTCCCGATAGATCCTGCGCGATTCCTGGTTCTGCTGATGATGAATGGTCTGGCGATCCTGCTTGGTCAGGTGGCCGTTGTCCTGCGCACGCATGCCGTGCTCTTCCTTGTTGATGCCTGCTTCCTGGTGTTCCAGGTGCGATGTTTCGCCAGCGGTGAGTTGTCCGCTCTGCACGCCCTGGGCAATGCGCTGCTGCTGATCTCCCTTGCGCTGGTTGATGTTGTAATCGTTCTTGCCCGGGGTGGGCGTTGCGGGTGTTGCGGGTGCCTGCGCAATCAACAGGGCAGGTGCCGCGAGAAAGGCTGCGAGTGCAATCGTCGAAATCTTCATGGTCTTCTCTCCTTGTGTGACGGCTGCGCTTGCATCCTGCGTCATGCCACTCACATTCCAGCAAACACAAGCTGTGGAGATGAGTTGCGCGGCAACGAAAAATTTCCGCTCTCAGTTGTCCGCGCGGCCCAGCCGAAATTCGAATCCAAACCGCGCCACACGTGGCTGACCCAGCGTCGTTGTTGGCGTTTTCGATATTTCAATCGAGCGGTCCAGCAGATTTTCGCCCGCTGCGAAGATCTCGAAACGATGACTAAAGTCATGTGAGGCGTAAGCGTCGAGCCGGAAGTAGCTGTGCAGCAGATACGCATTCGCGTCGTCGTCGTACTGGCGTCCGCTCAGCCGGCTTTCAAGGCTCAGCATTCCAATCGCCGGCTTCGATGCGCGCACATTCAGCGTGGCCAGATTGCGCGCCACCTCCGGAATCCACTTGCCGTAATCCTGCGTCCCGTGCGACACCACTGCATGCGCATACTGATATCCGCCATCCACAGCGAGCCATCGCCGCGGCATCAGCTCGTAGTCCAGCGAAACGCCGCGGCTCTCGATCTGGCCGAGATTCTCGCGCGTATAGCTATTGGTTCCGGTAGAGAGCGCGACGATCGGCCGGTTCACTTCAGTCAGAAAATAGCTGGCGCGCACCGTGCCCCACGCGTGCTGTGCAGCCAGTCCCGCCTCCCATCCGGTCGCGCGCTCGCTGCGCAGATTTCCGTTGGGCAGCGTGAGCTGTGCGCCCACCTGCGTCGCGCGGTAAAGCTCGCTGGGCGTAGGCGCGCGAAAAGCGCGAAAGCCTGAAGCAGAAAGCGCCCAGTGCTGCGACAACTTGCGCGAAAGTCCCATGCGCGGATCGAAGATGCGCTCGTCGCGCTGCGGCGGCTGCGTCGCATTCGGCGTCCACGCGGACCCGTTCCACGTAACCTCGTGCACATCGAAGTTCTGGAACCAGTCCATGCGGCCGGACGCAGTGAGCGTCCACGCATCGTGCACCCACATCGCCTCAGCATAAGCGCCGGTGTCGCGCTGGTGGTCGTGGAGATTGGTGAGCAAGCCGGCGCCCGAGAAACTCTGCTCCCGGTCCCACACGCGTACATCGCGCACATCTGCGCCGGCCAGCAATAGCAACCCTGCTCCCAGCGGCTGGCTCCAGTGCACAGCCGCGCCCAGCTCATTGTCAGGAACAAACGAATACTTGGTCGGAATCTCCCCGCACCGGTAGGTGCACGCCGCGATCCCGAAGTTGGGCAGATTCGAAATGCTCGAGAAGGTCTGCCGGTAGCGCTCGTCTGATCCGTAAAGCCGCAGAGCCAGCGCCGCGTTGCCCGCCGTCTTCCAGTCCGCGCCTCCGGCATAGCGGAACAGCCGCGTCGCGTTGAACTGGTACGGCGTGCCGTTGCGCCGCGACTCGTCAAACCCGCTGCCGCGCGCGAACACGCGCAATGCCCCAGCCTCGTGCTCTGCCATCAGCAGCGCATTCTGGCTGTGCACGTTGCTCGCAACATCCACCGGCCCGCGCTGCGCAGGAGCCTCCTGGATGTAGCCGTCGGTCCCGATGAGTCCACCTGCGCCCAGCAATCCCCACGGCCCGCGTTTCGTCTCGGCCAGCAGGCTGTCGTCATACGTGCCCTCGCCGCCGTAACCCGAGTTCAGTTCCAGCTCATCCGCGCCGGGCCGCGCGGGAACTACATTGATCACGCCGCCGATTGCGCTCGATCCATACAGATCGCTCGCGCCTCCGCGCACCACTTCAATGCTCTTGATCGCCAGCTCCGGCTGCTCCTGCCAGTGAATCCATCCGCCCAGCGGATCGTTGAGCGGCACATCGTCTTCCGTAACCAGCGTGCGGCTCGCCGAGGTCGAGCCCAGCCCGCGCAAACTTACGCCCTGCGAAGTTGGATTCGCCACCAGCGAAGGCGAGCGCCGAAAAAGCTCCACGCCGGGAAGCTGCCGCAGTTGATCGTCCAGCGTAATCGCCGCCGTGGTGTGCAGTGCGCGCGCAGACAGAACGCGTGAAGTCACCGGGCTTTCCAGTTCGCCCAGCGGCGCGCGATAGGCAGTCACGGTAACCTGCTCAGCGTTCCCCTCCGGTTCAAGATGGATGGTGGCCGGGGCGGTGAGTGAGATGGTTTGCGCCGCGAATCCCGGCGCAGATATTTGAATGCGGCAGGGCGCGGCACAGGAGACAGTCAAATCTCCCGATGCATCCGTGCGGCCCAGCGGCCTGCCTGCGGAGTCTGCCACGCTGGCGCCGGCCACTGCCGCGCCGCTCGCGTCTTCAATCCTAATCGGAATCTGAATCGGAGTCTGGGCCGGAATCGCCGCCGGAGCCTGCGAGCGCAGATCCCGGGGAACCGTCGCCAGTGTCACAAGCGCCAGCACGCCACAGATCGCTCTCCACTCGCACCACCGCATGAGCTTCGCCTTCCGGATCAGGAAGCAGGTTCTCCATCAATTGTGACACCGTGGCTCCACTACGCGGATCGCGCAACTCAGGCGCAATCTCGTGGAGCGGCGCCAGCACAAACGCGCGCTCGGCCAGCCGCGGATGCGGAACTTCCAGAT
>JBAUCP010000730.1:0-2171 GCA_049677625.1 Occallatibacter sp.
CTTCATCGGCTGGTCTCCTCCTGGCACCTCGAGTGCGCTGCGGAAAGCCTAGCTCTCCGCGAGACCAGCCGTCTCATCCCATCTAAAGCCCGCGTTATTTCGAAGCCATTGAAGTACGGGCTGAAGCCCGTACCCTTCAAACGGAGCTACTGCTTCCGCCGCAGACTCAGTAGGCCAGCGCCACCGCGTCGGCGCGCATCTCGCTGCCTGCCGCGTAGACGCGATCGTTGCCCTGCATCCGGCGTTCGATGCCCTCGTAGCGGCCATAGGAGCCGATTGCGCCCGCGTCTACCGGCCAGCCCAGATCGGCCAGCGCCTTTCGCGTGGCGGCCGGCACGCCGGACTCAAGATGCAGAGCGCCGAGCGGTCCAAGGCCGGGAATGTCTTCTCCCATGGACTGCGACGAGCCCTCGTGGTACCAGCGTGGGCTGTCCGCGGCGGCCTGCACGTCGAGCCCGTAATCCACGCGGTTCACCACGATCTGCGTCTGCCCCTGCGGCTGCATGTCGCCGCCCATCACGCCGAACGACATCCACGGCACTCCGTCTTTGGCGGCAAAGCCGGGAATGATGGTCTGGAACGGGCGCTTGCCGGGCGCGTAGATGTTGGGGTGCCCGTCCTTGAGCGAGAAGAGCTGGCCGCGGTCCTGGAACATGAAGCCGAGCCCGTCTGCGACCAGCCCCGAACCCATGCCGCGGAAGTTCGATTGAATCATTGACACCATCATGCCGTCGGAGTCGGCGGTGGTGAAGTAGGTGGTATCGCCGTGCCCCGGCGCCTGGCCTGGATAGACGTGGTCAATGACGCGATCGGCGTGAATGAGCGCGGCGCGCTGCTTCGCATATTCCTTGGAGTTGAGCCACTCGATGGGGATCCGCGCAAACTTCGGGTCGGCGTAGTAGCGGGCGCGGTCCTCGAAGGCCAGCCGCTTGGCCTCAGCCTGCACGTGGACCGATTGCGGCGACTGGAAGCCGTAGCCGCGCAAGTCGAAGTTTTCGAGGATGTTGAGCATCTGCAGCGTGGCCAGGCCCTGGGTATTGGCGGGCATGGCGTAGACATCCGCGCCGCGGTACTTCGTCACCAGCGGCTCGTCCCACTCGGCGTGGTGCTCGCGCAGGTCCTCTTGAGAGAGCCAGCCGCCGATGCGCTTGAAATAGGCGTCGATGGTCTGCGCGATCGGTCCATCGTAAAACGCGTCGCGGCCACCCACGGCGATCATACGGTAAGTGCGCGCCAGGTCGGGGTTGCGGCGCACGTCGTACTCGTTGGGCGCCACGCCGCCGGGCGTGTAGGTGTGCACGGCGTTGGCCGTCTCCTCCACGCCAGAACCGGCGCGCAGGAATATGGCCATGTTGCGCTTGATGTAGTAGCCGATGATCTGCGGCGCGGGGTCGCCGCTTTCGCAGTAGTGGATGGCCGGCTCGAAGAGCTCCGCCCACTTGAGCTTTCCGTAACGCTGATGAAGCGTCCACCAGCCGTCAAGGCAGCCGGGCGTGGAAACAGCGACAGCGCCGTGCGCCGGGATAGCGCCGTTCGTGGCGCGCGCACGCACGGTTTCAAGCGTGAGAGCTTTGGGCGAGCGGCCAGAGCTGGCCATGGCGGCGAGCTTGCCGATCTTCGGGTCCCAGACAAAGGCGAAGCAGTCGCCGCCCAGGCCGGAGCTGGTGGGCTCAACGAAGCCGAGAACCGCGTTGGCGGCGATGGCCGCGTCCACGGCCGAGCCGCCGCGTTTGAGCGTCTCGATGGCCGTCTGCGTGGCCACGGGATGCGCCGTCCCCGCTGCGCCCGAGCAGCCCAGAGCGGGTGATCGCGTGGCGAAGCTCGCGCCCGAGGGACGGTCGCCGGCGTGCACATCGGGCCGGATGAATCGCTCCTCACCCGGCGCCTGAAATGAAGGCAAAGCTGGAGTTGCGTCATCGGCTGCGGCGCCGGCCCCTCCGGCGAGGCCGGCTGCATCGCCGCCTTTGGCGAGAGCCGAACCGGCAAAAAGGTAGGAAAGAGTCTGGATGAAGGTGCGGCGGCGCATGGAAGGCTCCTCGCGTCTCATACTACAAGGCGCGCTGCCGCAGTCATGCGGCGAGCGCGCCTTGAGAAAAACGGGGAGGGCCGATTGCTGGTACCACGACCGTGTAGATTTGTGGTTTCCCAGGTCTCAAAAGCGAGACCTGGGG
>JBAUCP010000731.1:0-9911 GCA_049677625.1 Occallatibacter sp.
TCCACCTATGGATGGATCGCGCAATCCGCCGTATCGCCCAAGACACGCGGCCGGAGTGCCGCTACTCTCAACATGTCTTCTGAATCAGTCTCCTCCTGAGCTGACATCAAAAGGTGCAACGTTCAAAATGGCTGTCCCGTGACCGGGCAGCCATTTTTTTGTCGCGCCGTTCCTCCCTCCCCTTCAAGAACTTCGCCTCATAAATGCTCTGTCATCCTGAGCGACCGGAGCGCAGCGGAGGGAGTCGAAGGACCTGCTTTTCGGGCACTCTATTGATTCAATGAACTTCGGACACACCACACAAGCCCCCGCCTGAATTGACATTCCGCGATACCGCCGCCTAAAGTGCGTTTGTCGGTTGCGAGCGCTGCGCAAGCCGCTCGCGATTCAGGCCCACTCCAGGAGAGAGCTGCATGACCATCGATCGCCGTGAATTCATCAAGACCACTGCTGCGCTGGCCGCTGCCGGCACGCTGCCCGCGCGCAGCGCCTTTGCGGACCGCGGCATCGCGCCGGCCTGGAGAGCCGCGCAGGAGGGGCCGATGGCGTACAACCCCGCCACCTGGTATCGCCCTTACGTCTCGCAGCTCGCGCACCAGCCGGACGCGGAGATGTGGCTCCAGATCGACCTCGGCGCTGCAAGACCCATCGACGGCCTGCGCCTCTACCCGGCGTTTACGCCAGGCGACCTCGAAGCGCGCGGCTACGGTTTTCCTCTTCGCTTTCGCATCGAGGCTTCGAGCGATCCCTCCTTCGGCAGCGCCTCGCTTCTCGTCGATCAATCCGGCTCCGACTCCGCCGATCCCGAGGACGCCATCACGGCGTTTCGCGCGTCGGCAGCCGTCAACGCGCGTTACGTGCGGCTCACCGCAACGCGCCTGCGTCCCGCGCAGGATGGGGTCGGCTACAAACTTGCCCTGGCGAAGATCGAAGTGCTCTTCGCGGGCAGCGACGCGGCCCAGGGCCGCCCCGTGACCGGCGATCCGGCCTACGCCAACCCCAAAGATCTGGCGCAGCTCACCCGCGCGCCACGGCCCATGGGCGAGGGCATCGTTACCGACAATCCCTCCAACGTCATTCCGGCCGCTCAATGGCGTCAGGTTCCCTACGCCGTGTCCATTCCCGTCTCCGGCGTTACTCCGCAGGGCGAGCTCTTCCACCGCGCCATGGAGAACAACATCGGCTATCTGCTCGGCTCCTTCTCCGTCGACGAGATGCTGCGTCCCTTCCGTGAGCGTGCCGGCAAGCCAGTCTCTGCCGGTCTGCGCAAGCCCATCTCTTTCTGGGATACAACTCTTCCTGGCTCCAGCGCCGGCCGTTTCCTGATGGGCGCAGGCAACACGCTGCGCTGGATCGACCATCCGCAGCTCCGCGCGTGCATGAACGCGGTGGTCGACGGCATCGAAGAGTGCCGCGCGCCGAACGGCTACATCATGGCCTATCCCGAAGAGCTGATCCTCAAGTCCGAGCGCGGCGGTTACACGCGCTCCTGGGTCACGCACGGCCTCATTGAAGCCGGATACGCGGGCAATCCCAAGGCCTTTCCGCTGCTGCGCGGCTTCTACGACTGGTTCGACAACTGCGAGCACCTGCCCAGGATGATGCGCGGCGGCACGCAGGGTGTACAGGGAATGATCGCGAATACCCGCATGTACTTTACGCCCGCCGGCAAGCCGGAAGATATTCAGGTAATCCAGCGCTATTACCAGGAGAATTACTGGCTCGATGGCCTGGCGAAGCGCGACACGAACGTGGTGTGGCAATATCCTTACGACCGCCCCCATAACTATCTCATCACCGATTTCGAAGCCTATCTCGATATCTACCGCGCCACAGGCGACGAGCGCTATCTTCGCGCCATGCAGGGCGCGTGGGAGTTATACCACGATAACTGGGAGCATGTGGGCGGATCGATCGCCATTACCGAGTTCGGCGAGTTCCCGCCCAAATCCTACCGGCTCGCCGCGCAGTTTCCCTTCTGCGAGACCGGCGAGACCTGCGGCACCACGTTCTGGGTGCGGTTCAATCAGCGCTTTCTCGCCATGCATCCTGAAGAGGAGAAATACGCGGCGGAGATCGAGAAATCCATCTATAACGTGGGTCTCGCCAACCAGGTTGCGGACCGCGGCATCATCTATCACACGCGGCTCGTGGGCATGAAAGGCGATCTGCCCGTTCCTCTTTGCACCAATTCATGTTGTGAAGGGCAGGGAACGCGTCTTATCGGCTCGCTTCCTGAGTACATCTTCTCCACTGCTCCGGACGGCCTCTATGTCAACTTATTCGAGCCGTCTTCCATTCAGTGGTCCCAATCCGGCTCTAACATGGGAGTTAATATCTCAGGTAACTTCCCCTATCGTCCGGATATAACTCTAGCTATAACTTCCCCGCGCCCCGCTCAGGCAAAGATACGCATTCGCATTCCCTCCTGGGCCGCATCGCCGGTCGAGCTGCGCGTCAATAGCGAGCCCGCAGTTACCGGCGCTCCCGGCGCCTATGTCGCTCTCGACCGCACCTGGTCGACCGGCGACACGATTCGCTTCACGCTGCCGATGCAGTTGAAGCTCACGCGCTACGAAGGGCTCGACAAGATCGAGGGCCACGAGCGTTTTGCTCTCGAATACGGCCCGATTTTGCTCGCGCTTATCGGTTCCGACAGCGCCGTCCTCACCGTTCCCGGCGCACACCACGAAGCGATCCTCGACCGTCTTCACCAAGACCCGGACCGGCCGCTCCATTTCACCATCGACGGCCATCCGCAGTTCAAATACATCCCGTACTGGCAGGTTCTCACCGAGCCATTCACCTGTTTCCCGGTCGTCGATCTCGCGTGAAGACGCGCGGCTTTCATTGAAGGTCAGCACAGAAAGAAACGGCGCGAAGTACAATGCTTCCATCTCTCACCGGAGGCTTTATGCACAAACTGCTTCTTGCCGCTCTCGCGGTCTTCTTTGCCGCTCCGCTCGTCGCGCAGGGCTCGCCGCCGCAGGGTGGCGCGGGCCAGCCTTACGCCGTTGAGTACTACTACAAGGTCCAATGGGGCCATCAGCAGGAGTTCCTCGGCCTTTTCCTCAAGAACCATTACCCGCTCCTCAAAAAGATCGAGTCCACAGGCCGCATTCTCTCGCTCAAAGTCGAATCCCCGGCCTACCACACCACCGAGGACGGCCGCTGGGATTACCGCGTGACCATCGTCTACAAGGATTCCACCGTAGCCACCACCGCCAATCCCGACGAAGACGCCTTCATCAAGGAGCTATGGCCCGACCAGGAGACCTACAAGAAAGAAGAGCAGCGCCGCTTCGAGATACTCCTCGCGCACTGGGACCTACCGGTCACCGACATTACCCCGAAGTAGGGATCAGGGATCAGGGATCAGGTGTCAGTGATCAGATGTCAGCTTAAGAACCCGACAGCAGGGAAGGAAGCATCGACACCCGACAACTGACCACTGACAACTGAAACCTGATCACTGTCTTTGCCTCCACTGCCGCACCAGATCTTCCGCCCCATCCGGCCAGGTCGGGAACTCGAACTCAAACCCCGCTTCGAGCAGCCTTCCCGGAACCACGCGCCGGCTCTTGAGCACCAGCTCCGGCTCCGTGCGCAGAAAGAACATGCCCATCCGGATCAGCGGCGCCGGCGCGGGCAGCCCGTTCGGCATCTCCCAGGCCTCGCGCAGCGCCGCCATGAATTCGCGGTTGGGCAGCGGATTGGGCGCGGCCATATTCACGGGGCCGTCGATCTCCTCGTGGCCGATCAGAAAGTCGATCGCGCGTGCATAGTCCCGCTCGTGCATCCACGAAACATACTGCTGTCCGTTGCCCTGCGTGCCGCCCAGGCCAAATCGCACCAGATTCGAGAGCATCGCAAAGACGCTGCCCGGCGCGGGGCTGAAGACGAGCGATGTGCGCAGAGCGATCTTGCGCGTGCGTGGCGTGGGCGCGCTGAAAAATGCTGCCTCCCAATCTTTAACCAGGCCAATCGTCCAGTTCCATTTCTCCGGCGCGCGCCTGCGTGCGGAGATCATCTCGCCTCCGCCGATCTCGCCGGTCGCTTCGTCCATGTCCCGGTCGAGCGCGTGGCGATAGATCGTAGCGGTCGACGCATTCAGCCATACCCGCGGCGGGTCGGCGAGCCCGGCAATCACCGCATTCAGCAGCCGCGTAGGCCCGATGCGCGAGTCGTAAAGCTCTTTGCGGTTTTTCGCCGTGTAGCGGCAGTTCACGCTCTTGCCCGAGAGATGGATGCACGCGTCCGCGCCTTCGAGTGTCTCCACCCATGGGCCCACGCGTTTCCCGTCCCAGTGCACGGTCTGCCAGGGCGCGGAGTACGGCCCGCGCGTGAGCACCGTCACATGATGCCCCTGCTCCTGAAACCACTGCGCCAGCATGCGCCCCACCTGGCCGCTGCCGCCAGGCATGACGATGCGCAGCCTTCGCGGGTCCTGTGGCGAAAGATCATCCATGACTTGAGCGTATCGCGTTGTTTTGAGTGGGCGCTACCGCTGCGGCGGGTAGGGGTAAATGCCGGCCATGTACCGCCGGAGCCGGTAGGCGCGTAGCTCGCGCACAATCACCATCACGATCAGGATCAGGATGATGACGGGTCCATACAACACAACCCCCGGAATCCCCACGCGGTCCCCGCCAACGCTCGCCGAATCCGGCGCGCGGACTGACCCGAAGATGCAGACCAGGTCCTGGCCCACATGCACGTTCTCGCCCAGCCGCACACCGCCGAAGAAGCTCACCACATCTTCGCCGATGGAGGAGCCGTCCGCGGCGGTGATATGCCCGAAGAAGTTCACCACGTCGTGCTGGGCTTCGCCATTGATCGTCACGTTGCCAAAGAAGACCACGATGTCGCCCATCGCCTTGCCGTCCACGTGCACGCTGCAGAAGAAACACACGACGCCTTGAACGGGCGTATCGGGGGTGACATCGATGTCCCTGAAGAACTGCACCGCGTCCTGGTCGGCGCGCGCAGGCGCGGCTGCGGCCATCACGGCAGCCGCCACCAGAAAACCTCCGAGAATGCTTCGAATCCCGGGCATTAATTTCACCATACGCACCGGTTGCCCTGCCGGTTCCATAAAAACTGCTCTAAAACTGGAACCGCATGGCCAGTTGAATCCGCCGCGCCGGCGCCGCAGACGTTATCTGGCCAAACTCGGGTGAAGTATCCACGGTATCAATGCTTCCCCCGTTCACGTGGTTGAGCACGTTGAATGAGCTGGCCGAGAAGCCCAGCCGCGGCGCTTCATCCGCCTTGTTGGGGGTGATGGCGAAGTCGTGGCCCCAGCGCAGGTCCAGGTCAACATAGTCGGGGCCGACCTCGGAGTTGCGGCCCACGCCATCGGGGCGCGTGTTGAACAGGCCGTCGCCGTAGTAGTCGGTTCCGGTCAGCTCCGTCCACGGCGAGCCGCTGTTGGCAAACACGCCGGCGGCCAGATTCAGCAGGCTCTTCTGCTGGAAGATGGCATACATGCCCATCCGCTCGGCCCGATCGTAGCCCGAGTTCGACCATTCATCTTCCGGGTCGAGCTGGTTTTGCGGATACCAGCTGATCCCTCCGGTATTCGACTCGTAATGGGACCACGTGTACCGCCCGAAGCCGGTGAAGTACTTGTTCCACATGCCGCGGTAGGAGAGGTCGAGGCCGGTGCCCGTGTAGAACGCGGCCGGCTGCATCTGCCGGATGCGTCCGTAGGCAGGATCAGGCCGCAGCGTATAGCCCGACTCCGGCGTGGGCGCATTCACGTCCACGGAGCGGAACATATCGATGCCGCGCATCTGGTAAACGCTCACCGTTCCCGTGGCGCGCTCGCCCAGTTGCCGCTCGAGGGAGAGCCCGTATTGCATTTGGTAGGGGATTTTGGCGTTTGGCGGCAGCTCTGCCAGCGCCGGCGGCTGCGCAGCGAGCGTAATGCAGTTGGTGATGGGCACGCAGCCCGTCTGCGGCAGCGCCGCCGGATTCAGCGACAGAATCACCGACCTGCGCCGTGCGTTTTCGTAGCGAACCAGATCGAGCAGCGGCCCGCCGCCGAAGCGGTCATAGTAAATGCCGCCGCCGCCGCGCAGAATGGTCTTCGACTGCGCGTCCAGCACCCACGCGAAGGAAAGCCGGGGCGAAAAGCCCAGCCGCCGGTTGGCGAGAAAATTCTGCCAGTCGTAGCGCAGTCCCGGCGTAATGCCAAACCGGCCGTTCACCTTGTACTGGTCCTGGACGAACGCGCCCATCTCCTGCTGGTGATAGATGAAGTGCGTGTCGCCGGTATTCTCTGAGAATCCTGAGGGAAGGCCGCTCGCGTAGTTGTCGAGCGCCGTTTCGAGCACCGTGACTCCGTCCGGCGCCAGCGTGGGTGCGAAGGTATACGTGCCCAGCTCGTTGGTCTCGTCGTCGAACGCGCGCCGGCTCAAGTGCGGAATGCCAATGCCGTACTTCACCAGGTTGCGCCCGTGGGTCCAGGTCACTATGTCGGAGAGCCGCGCGTTATACTCCGTGCCGAACGAGTCGGCCTGCGCCGAGCCGCCCACAAACTCTCCGGGCAGGCTGATCTGCGGGCCCTCCACTGCATTCTGGTTGCGGTTTGACCAGTGCTCGCCCACCAGCGAAAGCTGGTTCAGCATGGTCGCCGAGAGCGTGGCGTCGGCGTGCGCAACCAGATCGTCTTCGTGGTACCCGTTGTCGTACCCCGCCGCGGCCAGCGCCTGCCCGCCCACGCCTTGGTTCTGCGCGGTCGAATCCTGATAGCTGTACTGCACGTAGGCCGAGTATTTGTCGCCGAACTGGTGCGCGCCCCGCACGCTGAACTCGGTGTCGCGCGACGGCGCCGGCACGTTGGCCTCGAATGCGCCCGAGGGATCGGCCGTGGTGGGCGCAATCGTCGCGCTCACCACCGCGTCCTGGTCCTGCTCCGCGCGATTAAACGAAACCAGGAAGCTCGAGTTCTTGGCGTGCGGAATCGGCCCCGTGGCGCTGCCCTCGTAGATGCGCCGCTGCTCGAAGGGCTTTGACGGCGCCAGCGCGTTCTGCGCGTTCAGCGCCGAGTCGCGGAAGTAAAAATTCACTTCGCCATGAAGATTCTGCGCGGCGGACTTGGTGATGATCTCCATCTGCCCGCGCCCCGGATAGTAGTAACGCGCCGAGTAGGGGTCCTGGTTGATCAGCACCTCCTGCACGGCCGACGCCGAGACCGTCACCCGGTTGGCTTCCACGCCGTCGACCATCAGGCCGGAGCCGCCCGTAGAAGACACATCCGAATCCAGAAAGGACCCCATCGCGGAGACGAAGTCGTTGTCGAAGATGGGCAGCGCCTTCAGATCCTGCGCGGTCATCACCGACGAGTCGTGATTTTCGTCCGTCGAGGTCAAGTCCTCGTTTGAATCCGCGTTCACGGTCACGTTGGTCGCCGCCGGGGCAATCGGCAGCACGATATGCACCGGCGCAGCCAGCTTCACGGCGGCCTGGCTCGCAATGGCAGAGGCCGCCGGCGCGGCAATCGACACCGGCGTCGTCACCGTCTTGAATCCCGGCTCAGACACCACCAGCGTGTAATCGCCTGCGTGCGGCGCCACAATCTGGAAGCTTCCATCCGCGCCCGACTGAAATTTGCCGTCGAGTGCGCCGCTCGCGTCCATCAGGTCGATCTCGGCGTTGGGAATAATCGCGCCCGTAGAGTCGGCCACCACGCCGCGCAGCGCGGGACCATGCGGCGGGGGTTGAACGGCAGTGTGGCAGGCGAGAGCGACGGCCGGAGCGGACACAAGAACAGCCAGGACAAAAGAACGCATGAAGAAACCTCAGGCAATAATGATGAAGAATGAGACTTGCAGGGGTGATCGACTGCATCCGCGGGGCTCATGGTTTCTTGCTTGGCCCGTCTTAAGACGCAGGTTCAATTGATAACGTTGTCAGCAGCCTCCAAACAACGCCGGAACCCGAAAATAGAACGTTTCAGGTTCGCAATCCAATTTTCGCAGGACTGAGCGCCTCCGTCCAGTCCGCCGCCCGGTCCACCAGCACATCGGGCGGGGTCTCCATCAGCGTCTGCGGGCCGAATCCGAAGGCGCAGCCCACCGCCCACGCGCCCGCATTGCGCGCCGTCACCATGTCCACCTGGCTGTCGCCGATCATCGCCGTCTCTTCCGGCGCCGCGCCGGTCTCTTCCATCAGCCTGCGCAGCCCCATCGGGTCCGGCTTCTTGGCCGTAAAGCTATCGCCGCCATAGATATACGGGAAGAAGGCCGCCAACCCCAGCCCTTCGCAGATGCCCCGCGCCGGCCGCACCGGCTTGTTGGTCAGCACGGCCATGGTCCGCTTCGTTCCGCCGGGCGCCTCATGTAGATCGTGCAGCGCTTTCAGCGCCTCGAGCACGCCTTCATAGGCATAGGTGAAGTCCAGCTTGTGCTCGCGATAATATTGCAAGAAAAACAGGTACGCCTTGTCGAGCAGCTCCGGGTCCACGTCGTCCGGGCTCAGGTTGCTCGCCAGCGCCAGCGACCGCCGCATCAGCATGGGCGCGCCATTGCCCACAAAGCTCGCAATCGCCGGGTCCGGAAGCGGCTCGTGGTTGAACGCCTCCAGCGTGGCATTCACGCTGTTGCACAAATCCTGCGCCGAGTCGATCAGCGTGCCATCCAGATCGAAGACCAGCAGCTTAAGGCGTTCCACAGGAATCTCACGGTATACGCGAACCATACGTCCAGTTTAATAGGACCGGCGCACAAAGGAATCGGCTCGCTCTACACCAACTGGGGAAACGCTATAGTTGTGAAGTTTCAGGAGGTTGTCCATTTCGACCACGGCACCCGCTCCCGTAGGGAGCAGCCGAAAATAGCCCAGGGCCGGGGCCCCCGGCACGCGCGGTCTTCGCGTGCTGGGGTGGGAGAATGGAAGTCCGCCGCAGCGGACGTGAATCCTGGGTTCAGATCGCCGCCGCTGGTTCGCGTCCCGTAGGGCCGCGGCGAAGAATTTTCGCCGGCGCTGACCCGTGTTCGTTGCCCCGTGTTCTTGGAAGCGCGCCGCTCAATGAATGTGAATCGATCCCGATCCCGTCTGAACGTGCACCAGCGGACCGCCGCCGTTGATCCGCCCCGACATGTGATGTTTTTCCGAATCGCTTTGCCCGGCAATCGCGCGGTCGCAGCGGATGCCGCCCGAGCCCGTCGAGGCGTCCAGCGTAAACGCCGCCTCATTGGTCCACAGCTCTACGCTTCCCGATCCGGTTTCCAGATGCCAGGGCCCCACCGGCGCTCCTTCCGCTTTGATGCTGCCCGAGCCGGTGTCTGCCTTCAGCGCGCCATGCACGCTGTGCAGCTCGATCGTCCCCGATCCCGTCTCTGCCTTCACGTCGCCGTCGCCGGATCCTTCGGCATAGATGCTCCCTGAGCCCGTGCTCAGCGTGTACCCTCCCTGCAGCCCGGTTGCGTGAATGCTGCCCGATCCCGTGCTCAGCTTGGCGTCCGCGCCCACCCCATCGTCGTTCACGCTGCCTGAGCCGGAGCCTGCATCCAGAAAGGAGTTCGCCGGCGCTTCGATCTCGTAATCGATGCTGATGTTGCGCAGGTTCTCGTGCCGCGTTCCCACGCGCACAATGTTTCCGGTCTGCTCGATCGCCGGATGCGCCGCAATCTCCGCCACCTTGTCGTCATTGTCGCCCCAGGACGACCGCACCCGCCCCGAGATGTGCACGTGCCCGCTCGTGCCCGTGGTCAGATGGATGGTCCCCGATCCCGTCGCCACGGTCAGTTGCACTCGTCCATTCACCGCAAGGTCGCGCTCAAAGGTAGCTTCCGCGCCGCGCGCAGGCATCGCCATCGTCAGCGCCGCCGCTCCCATCCACATTGCCGCAACAATCCGTCTCATCCGCGCACACTCCACCCATTCTTCTACACCATACGAGCCAG
>JBAUCP010000732.1:0-2660 GCA_049677625.1 Occallatibacter sp.
GCCGCCACGCGCAAGCATGTGACCGGCGAGATGGAGAAGCACGTCTTCGGCCCCATGCGCGACTCCTATCTCAGCGGCAACGTCTCCGCCGAGAATCACAACGGCCACTGGTGGCTGGTGGCGGATATGAACTGGAATGCCGTGTGCCTGAAGGGCGTGACCGGCGCGGCGCTGGCCATGCTGCCCACAGTAGACGACCGTGCGTTGTTTGTGGCCGGCGCGGAGCACTTCATCCAGCACTACGAAAACGGATTTGCCGAGGACGGCTACGACACCGAGGGGCTCGGCTACTGGAATTATGGCTTCTCGCACTTCATCGAGCTGCGCGAAAATCTGCTTCGCGCCACCGGCGGAAAAATCGATCTGCTCTCCGGCGAGAAGATGCAGCGCGTGGCATTGTTCGGGCTGCAGTTCCCCATGCTGCCCAACAACTCCGCCGCATATGACGATGCGGGCACCATGCCGCGCGCCGATGCGCACCTGGTGGCGGCGATCGACCACATCTTCGAGCTTCCGCCGCAAGCGCCGCCAACCGGCGAGAGCGAACAACGCGGCACGCTCAATTCGGCCGCGCTCGACCTGTTTCCCATCGCCGGCGACCAGCTCGTTTCGCCGGCTGCGCAGGCGCTCAGCCAGCCATCGCTGCGCACCTATTACGGAGACACCGGCATTCTGGTTTCGCGCGGCGCTCCGGGGCAGGACTTTGCTGTGACCATCAAGGCCGGCGGCAACACCACGCACAGCCACAACGACATTGGCTCGTTTGTCATCGGCATGGGAGCGGTGCAGCCGGTGGGCGAGCCGGGCGGGCCGCATTTCTACACCGGCGCAACCTTCGGGCCGCACCGGCTGGATTCGAAGCTGCTCAACTCCTTCGGCCATCCGGTGCCGGAGATCGGCGGCAGCCTGCAGCTCGACGCGACGAAAGTAAAGGTGAGCGTCACGTCGCACGAGTTCTCTGACGCCGAAGACCAGATCACCATCGACATGACGAACGCCTACGACGCGCCCGCGCTCAAGCACCTAACGCGCACGCTGGCGCACTCGCGCGCCGGCGGCGGATCAATCGAGATTGCGGATAACTTCGAGCTGGCGCAGCCGGCCGAGATCGTCGAATCGCTGCCCACGCATGGCACGTGGAAGCAGGTGGATGCACACACGCTCGACTTCAGCCTGGGCGGCGAAGAGGTGCGCGCGGTGATCGATGCGCCGGCGCCTGTGACTGTTACCGAGTCCAAGGTAGACGAGTACGCGAACCCGTTCACGCGCGTGGAGGTTCACGTGCCGCTGGCCGGATCGGGGAAGATCACGATGCGGTTTACGCCGGTGAAGTAGATTGTGGTGTTATCGATGGCGGGCCGATTGAGGTTCGTGCTTTCCCACCTTAGCCGATGCGCAAAATGCGCGCATCGCCGAAGGCGGGGCACCCAGCGGGTAAGATAAGTTGAGTGAGACTTCCGGTGTGGGGCCAATTGAGGGTCGTGCTTTCCCACCCTTGCGATAAAAAGAAATCGCAAGGATGGGGCACGGAGTTTATTGGATAGATCGAGCTGTGGCTTTTACTTAGCTGTGCTGAAGGTGAAGGTAGTCGTCGAGTGGAAGGTCCGGCCGGGATGCAGCACCGTGCTGGGGAAATCCGGATGGTTCGGCGAGTCGGGAAAATGCTGCGTCTCCAGGCAAAGCCCCGAGTGCTGTTGGTACTTCACGCCATGGCGGCCGGTGAAGGTTCCGTCGAGAAAATTGCCTGAGTAAAACTGGATTCCCGGCTCGGTGGTTTCGACCGTCATCTTGCGTCCGCTCTCAGGATCGGTCACGATAGCCGCGGGCCGCAGGGTTCCCGCCTGGCCATCGACGACGAAGTTGAAGTCGTAGCCGCCGCCGAGCTTGAGCTGCTCGAAGTTGTCATTGATGCGCGAGCCGATCACCTCGGGCTTGCGGAAATCAAGCGGCGTCCCTGCCACTGGCGCAAGCTCACCCGTGGGAATGAGGCCTGAGTCGATGGGCGTGTATTTTTCCGCCTTGATTTCAATTTTCTGATTGAGAATGTTGCCCTGATCGTCGCCGTTCAGGTTGAAGTAGGCGTGGTTGGTCAGGTTCAGCACCGTGTCTTTGTCTGTGGTCGCGGAATAATCGAGCCGCAGCGTGTTGCCCTCAAGCGTGTACTTCACATGCGAGGTAAGCTTGCCGGGAAATCCCATGTCGCCGTCGGGGCTCACCAGCGTGAACTCCACGCCGTTGGGCACTTCATGCGCCGTCCACAGGTGCTGGTCAAAGCCGATCGGCCCTCCATGCAGCGCATTCACGCCGTTGTTCACCGGAATCTGGTAGCTCTTTCCGTCCAGCGTAAATTTGCCCAGCCCGATGCGGTTCCCGTAGCGGCCCACGACCGAGCCGAAGTGGGTCTTCGTATCGTTCAGGTAATCCTGGAGCGAGTCGTAACCGAGCACGATGTCGGCCATCTTTCCGGAGCGGTCCGGGGTCCTGATACTCACCAGCTTGGCTCCATACGCCATCACCCGCACCTCGGTCTGCCCGCTCTTGAGCGTGTAGATCGGCACCGGCGATCCGTCCGCGGTATGACCCCATATCGACATCTTTACCTCTCCTTGCGCAACGGCGGTAAGCGCCATTGCCATTCCGAAAATTGCTGCACTCAATCC
>JBAUCP010000733.1:0-4669 GCA_049677625.1 Occallatibacter sp.
TCTATGGATTCTGCTGGACAACGTCTTCAAAGTAAATATATCCATGAACGTCCGAATCTTCCCGGTTCCGCTCATGCTGCTCGCCACGGGCATCTTCTATCTCTGGGCATGCGCCGGTCACTCTCGGAAAAGCCTACTCAGGGAGACCGCGTAAATTCCGAAAATGCTCTAAGGCCCGCTCTCCGCGCCGCTGCTCTCCGGTTCCACAGGCGTGAACTCCAGCGTGTCGCCTCTTTGTGTCGCGGTGTCGCGGATGGCGCCCGCGGGCAGTTCCAGCACGGAATGCGCGGAGAAGCACGCCGACATGCGCCACGCACCCACCGCGCTCCTCACTTTTAGGATTCGATTCCCGCGGTCCAGGTAGACCAGGTCAATGGGAAACCGCATGAAGAAGGTATGCACCGATTCGCAGGGAACGATCCATAGCCCCTCGCCCGATGATAGGCCATCGCGCCCCAGCAGGCCCTTCCTTCGCATCGGGCCGCTGGCTGCGACCTCCAGCCGTGTGGCCAGCACGCTGCCGCGCGCCAGATTCACGGCTCTCAAGGGACCATCCGGGACATCTGGCCGCGGTGGAGCAAAGAATTCCCGCAGTCCGTTCGCAATGCTTCGGAGCGCAGTCATCCCTTCGCCTCAGCTTGCCCGCCGGCCGGCGTCCTCAGGACTCATTGCGGCGCCGCAGTGGTTCCCGCCGCAGCGGCAGGACCCGTTCCGCCACCGGGGTTGATCGAAGCCCCGCTCGTGCCAAAGCTGCCCGAGGTGCTTTCGACGATCAGCGGCTTCTCAGGCTTCATGCTCTCGATCAACTTCTCCACCGGGATGCTCGTCGGCGCTGGCGCCAGCGTGTTCTCCGCCGTCTTTTCGTCAGGATTATGCATCGGGATATTAGAATTCGGCGGCAGGAACTGAACCGGGTACTTCAGCTCAGGAATCGGCTGGCCGGCAGCAATGGGCGCCACGATCTCCGGCGTGACAAGCACAATCAGCTCGGTGTTGTTCTTGGTCCGCGTCATCGACTGGAAGAGCTTGCCCAGGATCGGAATGTCGCCAAGGAAGGGAATCTTTGCAAAGCTTTCGGTCTCCGTGTCGTCCAGCAGGCCGCTGATCATGAAGCTCTCGCCATCTTTGAGCTCCACCTCGGTGTTCACCTTGCGCGAGGTAATGGCCGGAACATCAAAGCCCGAGACCTCGACCTCGTTGGTAAGGTCCAGAGAGCTGACCTCGGGCGCTACCTGCAAGCGGATCGTTCCGCGCGGTGTGACGGTCGGAATGAAGTTGAGACGGATTCCATACTCTTTGAATTGGATGGTCACCGCCGTAGCGCCGCCCCCGGATGAGCCCTGCACAACCGGGTATGGAAACTCGCCGCCGGCAAGAAAACTCGCCTCTTTGCCGTCAGCCGCGATCAGATTAGGTGCTGCGAGCACCTGAACCAGACCCTTGTTCTCCAAAGCCTCAATGCTGGCGCCGAGCCCCAGGCCCGGATAAAAACCAAGGATGTTCAGCTCGTTTGAAAACGCCGCCGTCGCCGTGGTTCCAAAAGACTCCCCGCTCGATCCTGAGTTGGATCCCGAAATACCTGGCGGGCTGTATTCACCGGTCGAAACTCCGCCAACGGTGTTTCCCGCGCCCAGATTGAACAAATTGATGCCCAGCTGCTTCTCCGCGCTGCGATCCACGCTGGCAAAACGGACCTTCAACATAATCTGCGGATCGGATGCGGGCACATCCACATCGAGAAGGTTCACCACCTTGCCGGCCGTTGCCGCAATCCTGTAGGCCCGGTCGGAGCTGATCAGGTCCCTCACGTCGCCGCGCAGAAAGATGGTGCCATTGTCGAGGCTGACCTTGAGCGTCTGCCCCGGCAGCTCCATTCGCAGCTCGCGCCGCACCGCATCCAGGTTGTCGTTCGATACGGCGGCCATGGCACGCACCGTCACATTGAAAAACTGCCGTCCGCCACGGATGTCCCAGATAATCAGGCTGGTCTCTCCGGGAGCTCTGCCGTTCACCATGATCTCGGTCGGAGTCACCGCCGAGGCCTGTGCCACTTCACTGGTGCCGATGGCCACGCGCGCGATCGGCTGTGCGGTGTCCACCAGGACGGTCTTGCCCACAGTCACCGAAAGGTCGTTCGTCGAGTCCTGGGTCGTGACGCCGGCAGCAGGGGAAGACGGTGGAACTTGTGCCCGCAGGGCCTGCCCGGCGCAAAAGACAAAACACACTGCGCTAAAACATGCGATTGAAACTGCAGTCTTGGCTCTCAATGCTGTCCCTCCGGGGCGTTGAATTTTTGTTCTGTCGTACTCGATCCGTTAATAACCTGGATCGAATATTCGGAGGGCTTCGGCTTGGGAGCGGTCCTGACCACAACCCGCCGCGGAGGGGCAGCAGCCTGGTTGGTAAACATCCCGCCCATCGCCGTGGTGGAAACCGGCGCCACCTTCGTATCCAGCGGATTTCTGAGCACCAGCTGGATCCTCAACTGGCTGGCCGCCAGGGTAAGGGTCTGAGCGTCTTCCGGCGTCACCAGCAGATTCACAACCTGAACCGCTTGCGGCTTGCCCTCCGCGTCTTTCTGAATGTCGGTACCCGCTGAGAGCACCTGGATGTTCTGCAGGACCGTCTTCGTTTCCGGGCCCTGCGTCGGGTCGGTTTGCCCTGGAGGCGTGCCTGAGGCCAGAACGTCTACCCTCATGCCGGGAGTTACAAATCCGGCCACGCCCACCACTTCGTCCACCCTGACTGCGCAGGCTCTCATGCCGTCGGGAATGGTGGCCGCCAGGCCGCCGCCGGAGCCGGCCGGAGCCAGGCGGCTGTCCAGAATCGGCTCGCCCTGGTAGATGTTCGAGATCACGCCGCGGCCAATCGCATCCTCAGGCTTCAGGATTGCGCCCTTCGGAGGCGTGCCCCCGAGCTGCGCGGTGGTCAGGTCAGAGGCGGTCAGGACCGTTCCCAGTTTGATGTCGGATGCCGCAGCCACCACACGCGTGGTAGATACCGGCTTCGACGCCACAATGAGATGGCCAAGGATGCGATAGACCAGAAAGGTGCAACCACTGGCTATCACGAACGCGATGAGAAGGATCGTTAGTAGTCTTCGGTTCATCTCTCAGCATTCTTGAGCTGGACAGGCTGCCAGCTCCACCTTTCTATGCCTCACTTGGATTGACGTGCCCAGATGAACGGCCTAGCGATTCACGCCTGCTACCGGGAGAACGCGTCGACAGCGAACCTGAGGGAGGGATCAGTGTCACTTTAGTATATCTATACGAACGACTGAGGTGTGGAGGGAATTCCCCTTTTTCGTTACACCAAGGTACCTAAAGAGCTACGAGCATATGCCGCGGGATGAACGATGCTGCAATAAGCTGGAATTATTCCCGAAATCGTCTGTTTGCATCTACGTCTCTTCATATCGGCCCCGGTGCAATTCGGGAAAGACCGTACAATGATTCCTGATGCGGGCCCGCAGTCTCTCTTTGCTGCTGCCCAGGCGGAGCCCCGGAGGGTAGCACTCGCTCATGACGTCCCCCCGCACGATCACCCTCTTTGAAGAGCATCCCGACACGCGTCGGCCGCAGGCGTTCTTCGCGGCTTCCATTCTGATCCATGGAGCCTTCATCGCGCTCATCTCGTTCGCCATCCTCTATACGCCGCGGATTGACCACCGCGCTGCAATCGATCGCTACGCGGTGAGGCGGCTCGACCTGAACATGCCCGACCAGCGTGCGCACCGCTCCGCAGCCGACGACGTCGCCTACCCCGGACCTTGGCCGAACAATCGCGCCGCCGCTTCCAGCGGCAGACAAACTGCGCAGGCCGTCGTGCTGCCCAAGATCCCGCACATCCGGCACGGCCTCCAGACGCTCTTGCAGCCCGACCTCCATACTGACGTCACTCTTCCTCAACTGACCCCGGTGCCGCAGGTGGTTCTTTGGACGCCGGCAAGCAAACCGGTCACGAAGATCGTGGCGCCGTTGCCGGTCAAGCCGCCCACCGCGAGCGTCACGCCGACCCTCCAGTCACCCAACCAGGAAGCCCATCTCGCCGACATTTCGATTTCGTCCGTCACCCAGCCCTCGCTCAAGCAGTTGGTTGTTCCCAGCACCACGACGCCGATCGTTGTGCAAGGTCCCAAGCCCGTTCCCTCCACTCCCGCAACCGTCTCGCAGCCCTCAGCGGCGCCCACGCCGGCAGCGGTCATCTCGCTCTCGGATGTGCGCATGAAGAACGGAACCGCCGCTCTTCCGCCGGTCAACGAGGTCGCAGCAACCGATGCGGCCGGAGCATTTTCGCTCGCGCCGGGGCCGGCGAAGGCTCCCACGCCGGCGGCAAACGGAAATCCCGCCAACAAGAGCGCAGGCAACGGTCCGGAAACCGGGAAGGCGGCAACAGGCAAAACCGGCGTGGCCCACGCCGGCACTGATTCCGCCGGCGCGCCCGCCTCCGCAGGCGCGGGAGCCAGTTCGCCTGTTGCCGGCTCGGACCAGACGCCGGGCCTGCAGGCGCAGGGCGGAGATACCGGGCAGGACCAGGGCGACGCGCATTCCCAGACCCAGATTTCCCTGCCCAAGGACGGGCAATTTGGCGCGGTCATTGTGGGAGCCTCGATTGAAGACGAGTATCCCGAGGTAAGCGACGTATGGAAAGGCAGGATGGCCTACAC
>JBAUCP010000734.1:0-11473 GCA_049677625.1 Occallatibacter sp.
ACGGTCCCGCTTCATCGGCCCAGGTCTGGTTGCGATTGAACCACAGGCCGTAAGGGCCAAGCGTCAGCCCCGGCGCCATATCACCAACAGGCTGATGCGTGGACTCATGAATCTCGAAGCGATTGACACCCAGCGCAAACTCCAGATCGGCAACCTTCTTCAGGCTGTTCGGTGAAAACGACCACGCCGGCCCGCGCGAGGTCATTGACTCCGCGCCCACAAGATTCTGTCCGTAGATATGCCCCACAGACGCTGCGCCGCGCAGATCTGCCAGATAATCCACATCCGGTTCGGGACTGCCCGCATAAGTCCACATCGCACCCATCGGAACATCGGTCTTGCTGCGCATCTCCATGTCATCGCCGAGCGATGGACGATGAAATTCGAGCGCTTCTCCGTAGTAACTCATCCCGTGCTGATGTAAGTCATCGGATATCTCGCCGTAATGATTCTCGGCGAGCAGTTGACCGATGGTGCGCCGAAAATCCCACAGGAAACGGTCGGTATCCGCAGTGCTCTTGATGATCACGCCGGTCATGGCCGGCAGCCACGGCCGCGGATCGTAGCCGCGCAGGCACTCGAACTCGCTCAGAATATTGTCAGTCCAGTTTTGCGGGCCAACCTCGATCGAATCGGTCAGCATGAACGAGATGCCGTCCTTGCCCATGTGATCGGCGCCTACCGTGTCGGCGTACATCTTCAGGTAGCCGTCCACGTAATTCTTCACATAGTCGCGGTTGAGCTTGTCCACTTCAAGCCCCGTTGCCTCCGCAGGCGCAGGACCATTCTCGTGGCCCGTAAGCGAGTAGCCGATGCGCAATACCATCCAGTTCCCCGCCGGCGGCGTCCAGTCGAGCGTGCCGTCCGGCTTCATCTTTCCCGTCAGGTCAATCACGTCTTTCTCCGAAACGATGAATCCCGGCCCAACCTTCGGGTCGCCGATCGCGTAGAAATTGCGCGCATTCGCATATCCCGCGCGTTTCTCAAACTCATTGACGCGCGCGCCGCTTGAGAGCACCAGCTCAGTGATTCCGTGCGCATGTACACGCACATCTGCCGGCTGCGCGGGATAGACGAGACGAAAATACCGCGCTGTGACCGCATCGAAAGAGGCTGTGCTTTCGACCACGCTGCTGAAGGGAATGTCGGCGATTTTATGAAAGTGCTCACCGTCGTCGCTCGCCTCCAGCCGGGGAGGAACCGCGTCGCTGTCATGATCGAAGACGCTGATCGCATCGTCCAGGCTC
Source organism: Occallatibacter sp. (assembly GCA_049677625.1). Taxonomy (GTDB): domain Bacteria; phylum Acidobacteriota; class Terriglobia; order Terriglobales; family Acidobacteriaceae; genus Telmatobacter. Next base: position 1,248 of record JBAUCP010000734.1, read on the forward strand.
GCAAGAGTGACGGCCTGAATGGTCTGCGGATGGCCGTAGTCGAATTGAACCCAGGGCTCGTTGCCTTCCGCTTCAGCGGGCAGCTCGAGCGCAACCGTGTTCACGTCGCCATCGGAGAGAGCCGCTACGTTCACCGTTCCGCTACTCGAAGTTACATGAGGATCTAACTCCCCCTGCGGCTTGTCGCCATCGGGAATCTTATAGGCGATAACTGCAGCGTCGGCATAGAACTCGGGAGGAACTGTAACCTTACCATCAGGACCACGCCGGCCGGGTACGCTAAAGTTCTGGAACGTTCCATCAACTTCAGGAGGGTGCGCGAGCACGCCGGCGAACGGCTGGCCGCCCTCGATGCGCGTAGCCGACCACACCATTTTCTTCATGCCCTGCGCAGCCGGAACCCACGGCCCTCCCGTCTCGCTCCAGCCGGGCGAGCTGGCGATGGCAACCTCCATGCCATTGCTGCGGGCCGTCGTCACCGCGTAATTGAAGGCCTGCTTCCACTCCGGCGTCATGTAGATGAGCCTTTGCGGCACAACCTGAGGCGTGTTGATTGCGCCTTCAAAGATGGTTACGCCGCCCACGCCTACGCGATGCATCCAGTCGAGATCGAGCCTGATGCCTTCCTCCGAGATGTTGCCGTTCATCCAATGCCACCAGACACGCGGCCGCGCGCCGTTGGGCGGATCGAGAAAGCCGCGCATTAACAGGTCGTCTGTCGCCGACAAAGCAGAAGTGGTTTGCGCGGGTAGTTTATAACTTGCAGCTAATCCGAGAAGAACGAACAGACTTACTCTCAATCGGCAACTTATCATGGACATTCATCCTGAGTTAGATAAACTCCGGTAAGAAACTAGCTTTCATTTCGATACTTATTTCTTTGGAGTTACGGTTGCGCGCGTAGAGCCAGTGGAAATGCCGCCGTCGACAAGCAGCGTCTGGCCGGTTACATAGCGGCTCGCCTCGGAAGCGAGGAAGACCACTGCTCCATCCAGGTCGTGCGGTTGTCCAGGACGTTTCATGGGAATACGCTCCACCAGATACTCGACCCAGGCCTCGTCTTCATAGAGAACCTTGTTCTGCTCGGTCCGGAACCAGCCGGGCGCTAGGCAGTTCACCGTTACTCCATGCTTGCCCCAGTCGTCGGCGAGGCTCATGGTCAACTGGCGCACGCCGCCGCGGCTTGCGCCATACGGCGCAAGGCCGGCATAGCCAAAGACGCTGGTGACCGAGCCGATGTTCACGATCCTCCCGTAGCTCTTCGCAATCATGCGCCGCGCCACCGCTTGCGCCACAAAAAATGTGCCGCGCAGGTTGGTGTCCAGAATCTGGTTCCAGTCGGCCCAGGTCACGTCCAGCGCGGGCTTGCGGATGTTGCAGCCGGCATTGTTCACGAGGATGTGAACCTGACCGAAGGCGTCCTCCGCATCGGCGGCCATCTTCTCGATGCTCTCCTGGCTGCGCACATCGAGCTCGAGCGAGAGGACGCGGCGGCCGAGCGACGTGATCTCCGCTTCAAACGGAGCAAGCGTTTCGCGATTGCGGCTGGTGATCACCAGGTCGGCTCCAGCCTTCGCAAGGGCCGTGGCGAGGTATTGCCCCAGACCGCGGCTGGTGCCGGTAACGATGGCGACCTGGCCGGTGAGATCGAAGAGTCGATCGCTCATTGCGGCCTCGGCGAGAGAATCACCTTCATCAGGTTTGGCTCGCGCGCGTGCAGCCGTTCGAACCAGCGCGGGCCCTCTTCGAGCGATGCGACCGCGGTAATCAGCGGCTTTACCTGGATCTTTCCGTTGGCGATCAATTCGATCGCCTGCGGATACTCGCCCGAGGATGCGCAGGAGCCCTGGAGCCGTATCTGGCGCGAAACAACCTTCTGCAATGGCAGCTTGACTTCAGGCGTGATGTTGCCGACCAACGTGACGGTGCCGCCCTTGCGCGCGCAATCGATCGCAGAGGAGACGGTCTCATTTCTTCCCACAGCTTCATAAACCAGATCGACGCCGCGTCCGCCGGTGAGCTTGTGCACTTCGGCAAGCAGCTCCGCTCCGGAGCAATGCAGTATCCGGTCCGCGCCCACCTGGCTCGCAAGGTTCAGGCGCGTTGCGTCTACATCAGAGATAAACACCTGTGCGCAGCCCGCGGCGCGCGCAGCCTGCAATGTGAGCAGGCCAATCATTCCCGCGCCAATCACCAACGCCGTTTCGCCGCCTTTCGCCTCGGAGACGCGCACCGCGTGCAGAGCCACGGAAACGGCCTCGAGCATCGCGGCCTCAGCAAACAAGATCGACGCCGGCAACGGATAGAGAATTCGTTGCGGCACCACTACAAACTCAGCGAAGGCGCCGTGGCGGCGGTAGTCGCCGCAGGAGACGCCGATGACCTGGCGATTGTCGCAGAGATTCACGTCGCCGCTCGCGCAGAATGCGCACGCGCCGCAGTAAACCGTCGAGTCGAAGGTCACGCGATCGCCCGCCGCAAAGCCGCGCACCTCAGAGCCGGCGGACTCCACGGTGCCGGCGGCTTCGTGACCCATGACGATGGGCGGAATGCGGCGCCCCGACGATCCATCGTAGCCGTGTACATCGCTGCCGCAGATGCCGCACGTCTCCACGCGCACCAGCACCTCATCGGGCCCCACAGCAGGCAGCGGCATGTCTGCAATTTCGAGGTGGTTATATTCAGATAGAAGCAATGACTTCATAAGTGCTTAAACCTCGCAGCGAGTTAGTCTGCTAACTCAACCTAACTTATACATCGCAGAGATCCGCGGCCGCGCGCAAGCTTGTAAACGGATCGCGCAGCGGAAGAAACTCGTGCGCAACATATCCCTTGAAGCTGGAGTCCGCGATGGCCCGCATAACACCGTCCCATTGTACCTCCTGCGTATCGTCGAGCTCGTGGCGGCCGGGCACGCCGCCGGTGTGGAAGTGGCCCATCCACGCGATGTTTTCGCGAATGGTCGCAATCAGGTCGCCCTCCATGATCTGCATGTGATAAATATCGTAGAGCAGCTTCACATTCGGCGAGTTTACCTCCTGCATCACGCGCACGCCCCAAGCCGTGTGGTCGCACATATAGTCGGGATGGTTGACTTTGCTGTTGAGCAGCTCCATGCAGATGTTCACGCCGTTGTCTTCGGCGATCTTCTTCACGCGATTCAGGCCCACAACCGTATTGCGCGCGCCCTCGTCGTCCGCCATGCCGCGGCGATTTCCCGAAAAAGTAATCACGTTGGGGACACCCGCTTTCGCGGCCAGCGGAATATTCGTTCGAAAGGCCGCTTCAATTGCGTCGTGGTGCTCGGGCCGGTTGAGCGCGTCGGGGATGGTGCCGCCTCCCGCGTAACCCATGGTGCCGATGATGCCGTAGCGGCGCGGCACTTCGTATTCTTCGGGCTGGAGCAGATCGACTCCCTTGAGGCCGATCTCGGCCGCGAAGGAGCAGAGCTGGTCGAGCGGAGTGTCCTTATAGCACCACCTGCAGACGGACTGATGAATTCTGTTTTTCCTCGGGGTCACGCTTTCCTCTCCCTTTGCGATTCCGGCAAATGGCGACAGGGCCGCAACGGCAAGACCGGCTTTGAGCGCCGCGCGGCGGCTGAAATTTGTGCGAGCTGGTTTTGTTTCCTTGGCCATACGCAGGAATCATACGCGGTCACACTCGCTGCGCGCAGCACGGCTTTTTCAGGCGATTTTCGAGCCAGGATGCGGATTGCTAAGAGCCTGATTGTGGAGAGTGATGAGTAAGCGGAGGAATTAAAAGGTGAAAGCAAGGCCGCCGCGGATGCCGCGCTGTTCCTGGGCAAAGATCAGCAGCGAGCCATCGCTGAGGATATAGGGCCGGTAGCCTTGTGCAAGCAGGTTGCGAACCTCCAGCAGCGCCTCCACACCGCACGATCCGTCGCGGGTGATGTGGATCGGCTGGCGGAGACGGACGTTGAGATAAGGCAGGGCGGCATTCTCGTCAAACGGCGCCACCGCCGTAACCGTGTCGTCTGGCTGCCATCGATAGCTGGCGCGCCAGCGCGTGCCTGTCCCGTCCAGCGTGCCGGAAAGCGAGATGCTATAGGCCTGCGTGCGCCGCGGGCGAGCCGTAGCGAGCACCTGCCTAAAGCTTGCCGGGCTGGGCAGCGCAGGCATCACCAGAGCATTGCCGTTGGCGTAGCTGAGCCGGATGCGGTTGCGGCCCGGCAGACGGCGCTCGACCGCTGCCTCCACGCCAGTGGTGGAGAATGCCGGTCCGGCGGCGCGCAGCAGTCCGCTTGCGGTATCGAGCAGCGCATCGGCGGCGACAGGCGCCTGGGCGGTGTCACCTGCGGCGAAGCGGGTCATGGCTTCCAGAATCGGATCGCTGACCGTGTCGGTGTAAACCATGACCGCCATGCTCGATGTGTCCGTTCCGCGCTCCCAGCCAATCTCCTGATGCATGCCGCGTTCGACGACCAGGTTGCCATTCCGCTCGGAGAACCGCGGCATATACTCTTCGCCATTGATCGCGTTGTCCGCCTCGGAGTCCGGGACCATCGTAGCCATCCGGTAGCGCACAGCCGTGTTGCCGGCGCGCCACTCGACGGCGGCAAACGGCAGTCCAACGGCTATCGTGTCAGGCGATTGCCCGCCAACGCGGCCTAATACTTCGGTCGAGCCCACCTCGGCTTCCATCGCCGGCCCCAGGTTGAGCGTCTCCGAGCTGCGGACCGCGGCCTCGTCGAATCCCCGGTCTCCGGCGCCATCGTTCTCTTCCGGATGAATGCTGACCGCGGCCACCGACTGCACCGAACCCGCAAATCCCAGGTCCTGACGGAAGCCGAGCATCGATTCCATACCGGCATCCGTGCCGGGCGCAAAATCCACCCGCGCCAGCAGTTCCCTGCTGTTGATCGGCGTATCTTCAACCGATGCCGAAATTCGCTCGCCACTCTCGCCGAAGGCTCCGGCCTGGCCGGTCGCCATCAGGCGAGCCTTCAGCTTGGGTGTCGCGCCCGGGCCATCGGTGACCACCACCAGCGGACCGTCCTCGAGCCAGCGCAGCAGCGGGCGATTGGCAGCCGAACGCAGCGTCCATGCCCAATCGTCCTGCTGGGCGTCACCGGCGCGCGGCTGGGAGGGCAGCCACTGCATCACTTCGTAAAGAGTATTGAGGGTGAGATTCACGATCGTGCCGCGGCGGACGCGCACATTCTCATGCAGCGACGGCAGGAAAGACGGCCCCATCGCCTTCAGCGCATAGCGGCCGGGCAGGAGCGAGCTGATGGCGAACCGGCCCTTGCTGTCTGTATAAACGCTGGTGACCACGCTCAGGTCAGAGCGCAGCAGTTGGACGGTGGCGCCGATCTGCGGCACGCCGGCCGAATCGCGCACAAGTCCGGATACCGACGCGGTGGCTGCTCCGCAGACAGGAGCAATACCTAAAGCGATCAGCACGGCGAAACCGGCGAGATGGCCACTACGCTTCATCTACAGATCTGTGACCCGCCGCGTCCACTGGCAGAACTCTCAAATTACCGGCCCCGCAGGTTAGCCGAATCTAATGTTCGGTCGCCCCACTTTTGCGGGATGATTCCTATTCGACGACAAAAGGCACCGATTGCGCAATCTCTTGTTTCGAGATTGCGTCATTTATTTTCACCGTCACCTTGTAGTTGCCCGGCTGCAAACCGGCGATGGGCAGCGATTTTTCCACCGTCAACTGGTCGCTATGCGCCCCCAAGTCCTTTGATTCCAGTTGTTTCTGCAGGATTACGTCGCCGGTTTTGGCGTCGGTGATCTCGTAGATCACGGTAGCCGAGTTGCTCTTGGTGGTGTCGTCAATTCCCAGGTTGTACACCTGCATCCAGAAGTTCAGGTCCTGGGTCTGCTTACGGTTAAAGATCACCGGGGTGGCCGCGTTGGCGCTCACCCTGGGCCGGATAAAGGTATTGCTGATGATGAAGTTGCCCTCACCGATTTCCCGCGAGGAGACAGTGCGCATCTCGTCGGCCAGAATGAGCGACGATGTGCCGAGCTTCTCATCCTCAAAGACCGGAACATTCAGGCTCTGCGCGTAAACCCCAATGTGATCGGGATTGTTCACATCCTTGATGGCAATATCCAGGCGGTAGAGGCCGGGCTGCAGCGGGAGCGCCTTCCAGTAAACCGACTTGCGGTTAAGGGAATTCTCAAGCAATTCGGCGGGTTGATCCACCTCGACTGTTTCCTCAAAGGTCTGCACGGTCTTGTGCATGATCGTGGTGACCTTGCCGAGGATGTTCACGACGCCCTTGGAAACGCCGTCCTTGGTCTCGAAGGTGATGTCGCGGTTCCTGATCTGGAGGGTGATGGGAACCATATCCATGTTGTCGGTCACCTTCACGAAGTCGGTGCGCACGTCGAACGGGAACGGCGGTCCGGTAAGGATCTTGTGCTCGGTGACAAAGGCGTCAAGGTCCTTGAACTTGACCTCAGGCGGAGCAAACAGCTTGGCCGCCAGCTCGATGCGGTCGAACTCCTTGCCCTGCGCGTAGTCGCCCATGGGGCCGCCGCCCAGATTTTCCACGCCATTGCCCTTGAACCGGTCGGTCTTGTCCTTGTGGTTCATCTCTTCGTACTCGGTAAGGCCGGCGCCGGGCACGTGGAGCAGCGCGTCCTTTTCGCTGCGGTCGATGGTGAAGTGGTAGTCGCCGCACTGGCAGGTGTCTACGAATTCGATGTCGATGTTCTCACCGATGCCCTCAAGATAGCGGTAATGCCAGGTCTCGAAGGGAAATGTGGTCGTGGAGCCGCCGCCCTCTTCGGGAGTGCGCTCGTAGAGGCCGCCGGAGGGGTGGGAGTCAATGTCGTCCGGCGCGCCGAAGGCGATATAGATGTGGCCACGGTCTGTCTTCCAGCCCGGCTTGCCGGCGGCAAAGTGCTCGTTGGCGTAAGCGATGCGCCGGTAGTGCTCTTCGCGATACTCGTTCTCGGGGGAGTCGGGATTGGGATTGCGGCGCTGCCAGAAGGCTTCAATAAATGCGTCGCGCTCTTCGTCGTTGCTCAGGCTCATGAAGGCTTTGCGCTCTTCATCCGTAATAATGTACGGCACTTCCTCGTTCAGCCACGTCTTGTAAGGCCCCTTCAACTCCTGGCGGAGTTCCTTCTGCGACCTGTAGCGCTCCTGATCGTTGAGCTGGCGCTTGAGGGGGTCCTGCTGCTGGTCTTGATCCTGGCTGTTGGTCTGCTGAGCCGGCTGTTGCTCGGCTGGCTGCTGCCTGGCATATAGGCTGACTGGAAGTACTGAAACCAAACCGCAACCCAGCATGGAAACGAGAAAACGACGGCTAATGAGCATCATGGCCTTGAAAACTCCTGCGATCCCCTTATTTTACGGGTCCCCGATAGGCTGGGCAAGGCTCGGGACGTAGTTCGGTCGCCTGTTTGACGCAAATGGAGAGCAGGCGTCACCGTAAAACGCGGCTCAGGGGGGTAAAATCTTAGCAGCGGAGCGACTGTGGGGAGAGATTCGCCCGCTGGCTGGCTTGCATACGCACTCAACGCGTTCTGCTCTGCGCGTGGACGTCAAGTGCAGGCAGGTCACCGCGCGACGCACGAGCCGGCGCCCCTCGGGGCGGATTCAAGCGGCCAAAAAGCCGTTCTGGAACCGATTGTCTGGCGATTGCGTACACTGGACTGAAGAAGCCATTCAACCGAACAAGAAACCGTCATGAAAAAAATCATTTTTATTGTTTTGGGCGTGCTGTTGGCCGCCGGCCTTGTGACCTTCATGGTCATCAAGCAACAGTCTGGCTACACCAAGGTGGTGATGGCCAAAGTGGTGCGCGAGGACCTGTCCACCGTGGTGAGCGGCACCGGCCAGATCAAGCCCAAGACCTATGTGGTGCTAGGCGCGACGGCCATGGGGCGCATCACCCATCTGCTTGTAAAAGAGGGTGACCACGTAAAGAAGGGCCAACTGGTGGCCACGGTCGAGGATGTGTCCCAGGAGGCTCAGGTAACCGGCCAGCAGGCCTCCATCGCCGCAGCCAAGACGGACATCCTCTCCTATATCGCCGCGGAAAAGACCGCTGCCGCCAACGTGGAGCACGCCAGGGCCGACCTGGAGCAGAAAAAGCTGGACTGGGATCGTGCCCAGGCGCTGTACAAGGACGGCATCATGGCCAAGCAGGATTACGACGCCAAGAAGGCCGCCTATGACACCGATGTGGCCTCAGTGGACCAGGCAGTGGCCGGCCTGAACCAGGCCAAGGCGCAAACCGATTCGGCGCGCGGGCACCTGGCCACGGCGCAGGCTACCCTGCAGGCCGACCAGAATGCGCTCGACCTGACCCAGGCCGTTGCGCCCTTTGACGGCATTGTGACCGACGAGCCGGTGCGCGAGGGCGAGACGGTGGTCGAAGGCATTCAGAACACCGAGGGCTCCACATTCATGACGCTGGCCGATATGAGCGTGGTGACCGCCGAAGTCAAGGTGGATGAGACCGACATCGTCAACATCCAGATTGGCCAGCCAGCGGAAGTGAGCGTGGACGCGATACCGGGCAAGGTCTTCAAAGGTACGGTGACGCTGGTGGGCGATCAGGCGCTGCTGCGCTCGACAGGCATCGCCACCTCGCAGTCGACCACTGGCACGGAAGAAGCCAAGGACTTCAAGGTAGTAGTCACGCTCACCAGCCCCTCGGACGAGCTGCGCCCCGGCCTTTCCTGCACGGCCAAGATTACCACCGCGCACAAGACCAATGTGCTTTCGCTGCCCATTCAGGCGCTCACCATGCACGATCCGGCTGGCGACCAGCAGAAGACGAGCGGAGGCGTGCAGGCAGCCACAACCACCGGGCAGGGCAATGGCGCCAAATCGAATCCGGTGCAAGGCGTCTTCGTGGTCGACAAGGACGCGCACGGCAAGCTGCGCGCAAAGTTCGTTCCCGTTACCACAGGCATCACCGGCGCCACGGATATTGAGGTGCTGTCGGGCCTCGACGGCGGCGAAGAGATCGTGACCGGCCCCTACATGACGCTGCGCGTTCTGAAAAACGGGACCCTGCTGAAGAAGGACACGGCCAAGCCGGTGGTTTTGAGTCCGGGCGGAAGCTCCTAGCACGGGCGGCGCAAAGGACGAAAGTGCATCCGGCCGGCTGTGTGCGCATCTTTCAGACTGGCCACGGAAACGGTGTTCATCAGTCTAAGACAGCAAGGATGAGATTTGGATGGCTCTGAACAGCTTCATTACCGAGAATATGCCGCAAGCTTCGGCGCCGCCTGAAAGCGACGTGATCGTGGTCGAAGACCTGTGGCGCACCTACGACATGGGCTCCGAGCAGCAGGTGCAGGCGCTGCGCGGCGTCTCGCTGCGCATCCGGCACAACGAGTACGTGGCCATCATGGGCCCGTCGGGCTCGGGCAAGTCCACGCTGATGAATCTGATCGGCTGCCTCGATACGCCGTCGAAGGGCCGCTACTGGCTCAACGGGCAACTGGTGAGCGACCTTGACGACGACCAGTTGGCGCGCATCCGCAACAAGGAGATCGGCTTCGTCTTCCAGACATTCAACCTGCTGGCCCGGGCCACCTCGCTCCACAACGTGGAGCTGCCGCTGATCTATAACGGCACGCCCGCCGCCCAGCGCATCGAGCGGGCCAAGCAGTCGCTGACCAATGTCGGCCTGGAATCGCGCATGATGCACAAGCCCAACGAGCTCTCCGGCGGCCAGCGCCAGCGTGTGGCCATTGCGCGCGCGCTGGTCAACAGCCCGTCGATCATCCTGGCCGACGAGCCGACCGGCAACCTGGACTCAAAGACCGGCTTGGAGATCATGGCGCTCTTCGATCAGCTCCATGCCGGCGGCAACACCATTGTGCTGGTGACGCACGAGCCGGACATCGCCGACTACGCGCACCGCGTGGTGCACATCCGCGACGGCGAAATCTTTTCCGACGAGCCCTCGAAGCGCTTCCGGAAATAGTTGCATTCTGATCGGATCGATGGGATTTGGTCTCAGAATCTGTCTGGAAACTATGGCCGTTGAAGGGGACGGGCTTCAGCCCGTCCGTTAAGAGCCGGTTTTGGTCTATGGCTTTAGGGAACCTCTGAATAATTCGGCGTTTTGAAAGGGCACGGCTCTAGCCGTGCCGTAAGTTCCGCAAAATCATTGGGGCTTTAGCCCCTGAGGGAATGTTCCCTTCGCTCGAACGACTTGTTCAGAGCTTCCCTAGGGCTGTGATTGTATTGGCGACAGGGCCGCGAGCCTTATG
>JBAUCP010000735.1:0-4974 GCA_049677625.1 Occallatibacter sp.
GGGCGCGGGCCTGGGTGTTGGGCACGTAGCCCACCTCATCGACGGCCTTCCAGACCCGTTTGGCTAGCTCCGGATCGACGCTCGAAATCCGATTGACGGCGCGCGACACGGTGGCGATGGAGACACGCGCACGCCGGGCTACGTCACGAATGCTCACGGTTGCGCGGCGCCGGTTGGAAGGGCTCTTGCGGGATGGGCTCATAGGCAACACGATTGTACGCTTTTCCGGCTGTTTCCCGATTGGAACACGAAGAAAAAAACGGGGCGCAAATGCCTGCCGGACAGGGGGATTCTCGAAAGTGCACCTGGAGTTCCTGCGCGCAGAGGGAGCGAAACATTCCACATTTCGGAAAACGTTTGCGGACGATTGCACAAAACCATTGAAGTAATCCGATTTACGGATGAATCTGTCCGCCACGCGCAACTTCAAGGCCGTGCCCAACCAGCTCCGCGATCGCCATCCAGCTTTCTTCCGCGCCGCGGCGGCTGCCGGGAAGATTCACGATGAGCGTGCCGCCGCGCAGGCCCGCTACGCCGCGCGAGAGCCAGGCGAAGGGGTTCTGCTCCGCGCCCTTTGCGCGCATGGCTTCCGCCAGCCCCGGAGCTTCGCGGTCAATGACCCTGCGCGTGGCCTCGGGCGTGCGGTCGCGCGGGCCCAGGCCAGTGCCACCCACGGTGAGCACCAGCGCCGCGCCTTGCGCGCACGGTTCTTCAAGAGCCGCAGCGATGGCGTCTTCGTCGTCTTTGAGCAGGCGGGTGAGAATCTCGGCCTGCGGCCACTGGTCTTTGAGCCGAGCGACAACTGCGGGGCCCGCGGTGTCAGCCATCAGCCCTTCGGAGCAGCGGTCGGAAACGGTGATGACGGCGAGCAGCATGAGCTGATTCTATTTCCTTACTCTGCGGGCAGCACCTTGATGGTGTGCAGCCAGGTTTCGACAAGTTTGGGCCAGCCAGTGATGGGCAGCTCCCGCGGCCGCAGGCCATAGCCGTGGCCGCCCTGCGCATAGACGTGCAGCTCCGCCGCAACCTTCGCGTTTTTGAGCTGCATAAAATACACCACCGCGTTTTCGACATGGACCGGATCGTCCTCAGCCTGCAGGATGAAGGTGGGCGGCGTGTTGGCGGTGGGCTGAATGTCGGGGTTGGGTGCGTAGTCCTGATCGGCGAGCGCCAGGTAGCCGGGATAGATCACGACGGAAAAATCCGGACGGCAGCTCAGCTTGTCGGCGTCGTCGATGGGCCCGTAGAGACGGCGCTCGTAGTGGTTGCTGATGGCCGCGGAGAGATGGCCGCCGGCGGAAAAGCCCAGCACGCCGACGCGATTGGGGTCGATGCCCCACTCGGCCGCATGCTCGCGCACCAGGCCCATGGCGCGCTGCGCGTCTTCAAGAGCTGCGGGGCTCTTGGGATAGGGGCCGGTGTCGGGCACGCGATATTTGAGCAGCACGCAAGTGACTCCGATCGAGTTGAGCCAATCGCAAACTTCCGTGCCTTCGAGATCCATGGCGAGGATGTGATAACCGCCGCCGGGGAAGACCAGCACCGCTGCGCCGGTGTTCTGGCCCTTGGGCTTGTAGATGGTGATGGTGGGCGACGACACATTGCCCAGCCGGATCAGCGGCCGGCCGGCGACAAGATCATCTTTGGGCGTGGTGGTGTCCGCTTCGGACGGCATATTCGCGGGCTCGCCGGGCGCAGCGCCGGGCCACACGGGCAGCGTGAGATGATCGGCCGATGGCGGCCATCCCGCTCCCTGGGCTGCAAGATTCATCGACAAAGCCGCAACGGCTGCGGCGGCAAGAGCAGCGCTCTTCTTCATTCCGGAATCCCCCTCGAAAACAAATCGCAGCGATGATTGCAGCTTGAAGGCTGCGTGCGCAAATGCGCGCGCAGCTGGAGCATTTTCGGTTTGAATGTTTACGGTCAGGATTGAGAGTTGTGCTCTCCCATCCTTTGCGCAGAAAACGCGCAAAGGATGGGGCACGGCAGATTCATGGACGCGATTACAAAATCGCCAGGTCACGGCGCTCATGTTTGAGGAATGCGGGCGCATTCCTGTTTACGGCTGTTCGCACTCCTGCTCCCAGATGCGCACCATCATTTCACCGTCGGGATGCTCGAAGGCGACTGCGAGCGTGTATTCGGTCCGCTGGATGTCGCAGAAGTCCGCGGGCTCAACGACTGCATCGGGCACGGTCATGGTGCATGGCCGCGGCAGAGAGCTCTTGATGGCGCCGGCGATCATGTTGGCGATCTCTTTGGTCGCGTCCAGGGTGTCGGCCGCAGCCACCGTCTCCACGGGCATCATGAGCATGGCGGCGGTTGCGCGGTAGGCCAGCCCTTCGGCCATTCTGACCTCGATGCGTCCTTTCCAGACTCCGGCAAGATTGACGCCGCCGATGAGGTGACGCTCGCCGACACAAAATTTCCCCTTGATCGGCACCGGCTTGAGCGTGATGGCCAGCATCTGCTCCCAGAACTGCGTGCTGGCTTTGATCACCGATTCTTCATCGAGTTGGACCTGCATCGTTTGCTCCCGGATGCTTGTTTAGATGGCTCTTACTTCATCGGACAAAAATCGGGATATGTTAAGCGCAACCCATCGTGATGAGTGGATTTTGCGGCGGCGGGCAGAGCGCTGCATTATTTCAGAGCAGTAAATTAAATAAGCCACATTTTGTATGCTTGAAGCGATATTTCTTCAGGGGCAAGGGCCGGCATGACCGCGCGAGGATTAAAGCCGCTGCGTTGAACCGCTCAGGAATGCATTGTGCCGAACCAGCCGTCTTGCTGCGCTTGCTGCAATTGCGCTTGCAGGTAGTGCCACAGCGCTGGGCAGCCGGTGCGAATCTGGCCTTCGATGCGGCCGACTACGCGCTCGCAGGAGATGCCGTTCTCGCGCCAGCTCTGGCCGTTGTTGGCCAGGTTCAGCAGGACGGGCATCGCGCGGTCCACGGCCTGCGCAAATTTTGACTCGGCGGTTGCGCCTTCGTTGAATTCGAGCCACAGCGCGAGGAATTGCTGGCCCTGGCCGTCCGGCAGCATGGCGAAGATGCGGGTTACGGCAGCGAGCTCGGCCTGATGGCGCTCTTCCCAGCCGCCCTGCACGTAGACCATGGTGTCGCCGGCGTCGATTTCGCCGATGTCGTGCACCAGCAGCATGCGGATCACGCGGTCGATGTCGACGGGTTCAGCGGCGAACCGCGCCGACGCGGCCGCCAGCATGGCGAGCTGCCAACTGTGCTCGGCGGAGTTCTCGTAGCGGTCAAGGCCCAGCGGTTTGGTCTTGCGCGTTACTCCTTTGAGCTTGTCCAGCTCGAGGATGAAGTCGACGATCTTCTGCATCGGGTCCCTTTTGCTTCCGAACGCAATTGTAATTTGAATGAGAGATGCGGGCCGGCCGCCGCGCGAGGTGTACAGGCCGGCGCCTGATGCGCTAACCTTTCGCCGTATGAAAAACTTTCTCATCGGCCGTAAGCAATCGTTTTTATCCGTTTTCGTAGCCCTGATGTTGCCGCTCCTTTCGGGCTGGGCGCTCAGCGCCGCAGCACAGGCGCCGGCGCCTGACTCACCTGCCATCGAGGAGCAGGCACATGCGATGCTGGCCAAGCTCACGCTGGAGCAGAAGGTTGAGCTTCTGGGCGGCATGGACAGCATGTACACCCACCCCATGCCCTCGATCGGGCTGCCGCGGTTCAAGATGTCGGACGCGTCGGTGGGCGTGCGCACCTGGGGGCCCACGACGGCCTATGCGGGCGGCGTGTCGCTTGCGGCATCGTGGGATACGGAGCTGGCCCGCGAGATCGGCGAGGGGCTGGGCCGGGATGCGCGGGCGCGCAACGTGAATTTTCTGCTCGGGCCCGGCGTGAATATTGCACGCTCGCCGGTTGGCGGAAGGAACTTCGAATACCTGTCGGAGGACCCCTATCTCAACTCCGCGCTGGTGGCTCCGTACATTGAGGGCGTGCAGTCCCAGGGTGTGATTGCCACGGTGAAACACTATGCGCTCAACGACCAGGAGTTCAACCGGCACAACGCCAGCTCCGACGTGGATGAGCGCACCATGCGAGAGATCTATCTGCCGGCGTTCGAGGCCGCGGTGACCAAGGGCCACGTGGATGCTGTGATGAACTCCTACAACCAGATCAACGGCGTGCACGCGACGCAGAACGAGTTCATCAATCTGAAACTGCTCAAGGGCGAGTGGGGATTCAAGGGCGTTCTGATGTCGGACTGGGATGCGACCTACGACGGCGTAGGCGCGGCCAACAACGGACTCGACCTGGAGATGCCGAGTCCCAAGTTCATGAATGCGCACAACCTGCTTCCCGCCGTGCAAAGCGGCGAGGTGAAGGAGTCCACTATTGACGACAAGGTGCTGCGCCTGCTGCGCACGGAGCTGCGCTACGGGTTCACGACGCGCCCGCAGTTCGATCCGGCTGACGCGACTTATTCAGTGGCCGACCGCGCCGTCGCGCTGAAGGGCGCGCTCGAGAGCATTACGCTGCTCAAGAATGAGGGCAATCTGCTTCCGCTCGATCCGGCAAAGATCAAGACCATTGCGGTCATCGGGCCCGATGCGTGGCCCGCGGTGCCGGGCGGCGGAGGTTCGTCGGCAGCCACGGCCTTTGACCCGGTGAGCATCGTCACGGGCATCGGCAACCTGCTTGGGCCCGACGTGCACGTTCTCTATAGCAGCGGCCTGCCGGAGATGAACGACGTCTTCCGCGATACGAAGTGGGAGGATGGCGTGAAGGTGGAGACCTTCCCCAGCAATGACTTTACCGGTATGCTGGTCGCCGGCACGCGCCGCAACGTAAACGACTGGAAGCCGAACCAGTGGGAGCCCGCCGATCCGACTCCGCGCAGCATTCGCTACACGGCTACATTCAAGGCTGGCGATGCAGGCAAGTATCTGCTGATGGCAGCGGCTGCCGGCGAAGATACTTTCATGGTTCTCGTGGATGGCAAGCA
>JBAUCP010000736.1:0-16034 GCA_049677625.1 Occallatibacter sp.
GCGAGCTGCAGGGCGGCCAGAAGGTCCGCATCCTGCTCGCGCAGGCTCTGTTCGGCAAGCCCGAAGCCCTGCTCCTCGACGAGCCCACCAACTATCTCGATCTCGACTCCATCCACTGGCTGCAGGACTTCCTGCTCAACTACGACGGCACGCTCATCGCCATCTCTCACGACCGGCATTTCCTCAACTCCGTCACCACCCACACCGCCGACATCGATGACCAGACCATCATCGTCTACACCGGCGGCTACGACGAGATGGTGATGGCCAAAACCCAGATCCGCTCCACGCTCGAGTCGCAAATCTCCCAGCGCGAAAAGAAAATCGCGCAGCTCAACGACTTCATCGCTCGCTTCGCCGCCGGCACGCGCTCCTCACAAGTCACCAGCCGCCGCAAGGAGGTCGAGCGCCTGCAGACCAACGATCTCGCGCGCTCCAACATCCAGCGCCCCTTCATTCGCTTTGACCAGGTGCGCCCCAGCGGCAAGCACGTGCTTGAGTTCAAGCACCTCACCAAGCTCTACGGCAATCTCAAGGTCATTGATGGATTCACCGCGAACATTCTCCGCGGCGAAAAGATCTGCCTCATGGGCCGCAACGGCGCCGGCAAGACCACGCTGCTCAAGAGCCTGCTCGCCAACTATCCCGGCCTCGCCGAAAAAGACTTTACCCTCGACTCAGGCTCCGTCTTCTGGGGTCACGAAGCGCAGGTCGGGTACTTCCCGCAAGACGTAGGCTCGACCATCGAACACGGCCTCACCGTGGCCGAGTGGCTGCATCGTTGGGACCCCAGCGCGCACATGGAAGACATCCGCGGCATCCTCGGCCAGATGCTCTTCAGCGGCGAAGAAGGCGGCAAGCCAACCAAAGCTCTAAGCGGCGGCGAGCAAGCGCGGTTAGCTTTCTGCAAGCTAATCCTAACCAAGCCCAATATTCTTATTTTTGACGAGCCGACGAACCATCTCGACCTCGAAGCCATCAATGCCCTCAACATCGCGCTGCAGCGCTATGAAGGCACAGTCCTGCTGGTCACCCACGACCACGATCTGATCGACGAAGTAGCCACGCGCCTCTGGAACTTCAAGGAAGACGGCATCGAAGACTTCCAGGGGCCGTATTCTGAATGGAAGGGCAAGCACAACTAAGGAACGGCGAGGCTAAACTAAAGGGGCAGCTTTGGAGGACGTCCAAAATGTACGATGGATGGGAGCCGCTTCGCGACGAGAATGATCCGAAGCGCGAAAAAATGCTTGGCAAGGGCGGCCAGGGAGAAGTCTACCTAGCACGATCACCTGAACAGCGGATGAAACGCAAGAATGCCGAGCAACTCGCCAGACACCAACTCGTGCAAGTGGGCGGAGGCCAGTGGGAGATAGGGGAACTCGCGAAACACCTGATGACTGCGGCCAGTCCAGATCCAGTCGACACCCTTGGCGCGCTCAAGAAGTTCATAATCCCCTCTGAGAACAAAGAGGAAGAAGCAAAGGCCATTGGCAGATTGGAATCCGAGGTTGCAGCACTAACGGCTCTTAAGGATCAGTCAGGGATTCTGAAACTGTTGCACGCGAACGTTACAGATCGGTTTATTGTGACTGAGTTCCACCCACGCGGCACACTGAATCAGCACCTCAATCTGTACAAAGGCGATGCACTAAAGGCCCTTGAAGCATTCAGGCCTTTGGTGGATGCAGTGCGCCGAATCCATGATATGGGTGCAATCCATAGGGATATAAAAACAGAAAATATTTTTGTCACTGTGTCAGGAAGCCTGGTTCTTGGCGATTTTGGAATTGTGTTTCTACAGGATGGTTCAGAGCGACTGACGACGACTTACGAGCGGGTGGGCAGCCGCTATTGGATCGCGCCATGGGCGGATAGACATGCCAGGCTGGAACTAAGCAAAATCAATCCTGCACTTGACATATTTCCGCTCGCCAAGGTCCTGTGGTCCATGATCGCGGGGCAGAATGGCTTCCCGTATTGGGAGTATGACCTCGATGAGAATAACTTGGAAAAGCTATTCCCCCGCGATCCATTCATGAGTCTTATTAACAAACGGATTCTTTCAAAGCGGATCGTGAGGCACGACCAAGATTGCGATGGTTCCGCCAACACCCTAAGCATGCAGGTCGACGGACTTATTAACTACATCCAGGATATTCAAGGGTACAGACCGGCCGGAGCTGAGGTTTGGCCCTGCAGAATCTGCGGTCGAGGTATATACAAGAGCGTCGGCCCGAGATATCAACTGAAAGGGTTCCGAGAGGGCGGCCCGGTGAACGAACAGGAAAAAAAACTACTCGTGAGCATTTGCGACTACTGCGGCCACGCCGAGCTGTTCGCAAATTGAGTGGCGGGTGGCCTCGGTCTCGTCTTTGAGACCTGGGGTGTAGAGATGTTGATCCGACCGGGAGCGGTAGGCCGGGGTTTTAACCCCGGCAATCCAACGCCCCCACGCGACGGGGGTTTTAACCCCTGCGGTATGCTTCTCGTTTTTTCCGCCCTCTAAACCAACCCTTGACGATCCTTTGCACGTCCGCTAGCGTTAGTGCGACCTTCTTTCCTCGCGAATAGGCCAACGGCCCCCGAAATTCTCTATGCGGCTTGCCGGTTGCATCAGCCGACACCGGTTCCCTGCCCAGGTGCGGCAATCGGGCCATTTTCCCACTCGCAGCTTCGTATTCTCTCGCTGCACTTTTATCGTCAGGAGACTTGAAGATGAATCAAGCCCACTCTGTTGCCCGCTCTGCGCGTCGATTGCTTCCTGTTCTCGCGGTTATCCTACTCAGCGCATCGGTTCGGCAAGCATCGCCCCAGGCGCCCACTGCCACTCTGGAAGGCGGCACCACCTGTTATCCCGACAATCACGATGCCACCAAAGTCAAATGCCAAGGGAAGAACTTTATGACAGGTCTGGTCATGGACCCGGCGCCACGCATTCACAGCATTGATGGCGTGGGCCCGAAGGACTATGACTGGAAAAAGCAGAAGGAGTATCGACACGCGGCCTGGCCCAACTGCTGCACGTTTAATGACTCCGGAACCGGCTTCAAGGTGCCCATTACTGCAGGTGAGCACAAAATCGCAGCCTCATTCTATTTCCAGCAATATCCGGGGAATCCGAGCATGCAGTCAACAACAGAATCGGCTCCCATGAACCTCACCTTCGTCGCCGAAGCCGGCCACATCTATCAGGTCGACGCCCTCGTTGGCGGCGGAAAATGGATCCCCATGGTCATGGATGTGACCGGCAAAGGTTTTGTCCCGTCAAAGGTCGTCCCGTAGCCGGGCCGCACGCGGTAGCGATGCTGATCCTACCGGACGTGACCCGAGGGGCCCAATCCCCTACTTCGCGCTGGCCGGCGGCACGATCCCATTCATCCGCAGATACTCCACCATCTGCCCATAGTGGTCGTTCATGTGCGCAATGCCAAACGCAGCAAGCGTTGCGCGCGTCTGGAGTCCTGGCTCTTCCGACTGCACGACCTCAAACGCATTCGCCGGCGTCAGCGTAGCAATGGCCTTGTGCGCAAACGCAAACGAACCGGCCAGCGCGGCCACCACGTCGTCCTTGCTGGTCAGCTTTAAAAGTCCCCGCGGATCCACATCCGGCTTCAGCCCGCTCACGATGCTATAGAAGAAGTAGTTGGCCTCGGCCACATGCGTCGCCTGCTGCGCAAACGTCCTCACCGTGGCGAACTCGGTCTTTTGCCCCGGCACAAAGATATCCGCGCTCGGTGCAAAGCCGAACTTCTCGGCCGGCATCGCCTTCACCGCGCCCATCATCTCGCTCTCGATCAAGCTCAACTGCGAATCGAACGCCGCCGCCGGCGTGGCGATGGTTCCTGCTTCAGGTCCCTTCGTCGCGCCACCCATCTGCGCCGCCGCAGTCATTGAACCCAAGCCAAGCAAACAACACGCTGCCATCAACCGAAGATGCATTGCAAACCTCCAAGCCAATTGTCCAGGCCAATTGTCTTCCACAAGCGTTCACAGGTTAGCAGAAACAAGCCCGGCAATCGCTCATCCCCGCCGCCGCGCCACTTCCTCATACGCCGCCGCGTACTCCAGCGCCGGCCCCGCCCATGCGTAATTCCGCGCCATCCCATTCCGCATCAGGCGCGTCCATCCCTTCTTATCGCTGAAGGCCAATAACGCGCGGTCAATCTCCGCCAGCAGATCGAGGGGCTCATATCCGTCGAACTTGAACCCCGTCCCTGTTCCCTTTACAGCGTCCCACTCCTCGATCGTGTCGTCCAGCCCGCCGGTCGCGCGCACCACCGGCACCGTGCCATATTTGAGCGAGTAAATCTGGTTCAGCCCGCAGGGCTCGTAGCGCGACGGCATCAGAAACATGTCCGCGCCGGCCTCGATCTTGTGCGACAGAGCATCGTCGTAGCCCACGCGCACGGCCACATTCGCCGGATGCCGGAAGGCCCAGTCGCGGAAAAAGTTTTCATAGATCGGCTCGCCGGAACCCAGCGCCACAATAGCAACATTGCGCCCTGCCAGTTCCTCCGAGATGTGCGAAACAATATCGAACCCCTTCTGCGTTACGAACCGCGAAACGATTCCAATCACCGGCGTCGATTCCGCAACCGTCTCCAGACCGAACGCGTGAAGCAGATCGGCGCGGCACACGCGCTTGCCGGCCAGATCCTTCGGCGTGTAATGCGCCGCCAGGTTCCCGTCTGCGGCCGGGTCCCACTGCGCGTAGTCCACGCCGTTCAAAATGCCGCGCAGACTGGCCGCGCGCAGGTGCAGCACGCCCTCCAGCCGCTCGCCAAACTCCGTCGTCTGAATCTCCTCGGCATATCTCTTGCTTACCGTGGTCAGCATGTCAGAGAAGACCACCCCGCCCTTCAAAAAATTGAAGTGGTCGTACTCCTCCACCTTGTCCATGGTGAAAACGTCCCACGGAAACAAAAGCTGCTCCGTGGTCACGGGCGGAAACATGCCCTGATAAGCCGCATTGTGAATCGTCAGCACCACGCCCGCATGGCGCAGCGCGGGATCGGTCTCATAAACCGTGCGCAGATAAACCGGAATCAGCGCCGCCTCCCAGTCGTGCACATGGAAGATATCCGGCACGCCCAGTTGCTTGGCCGCCTCCAGCACCGCGCGGCAGAACAACGCAAACCGCTCCGCATTGTCTGTGTAGTCGCCGCCCGCCGGACCGTAAAGATCGGGCCGGTCAAACAGCTCCGGGCAATCGACGAAGTAAAACTGCACGCCATCCCGCGTGCCTCCATCCACGATGCCCACAAAGCGGTTGTAGTAGCGGAAAGGAATGGTGATCGATTCGACCGCTGTCGTCTGTTCATCCGCGATAAGCGGCCGCACCCGCGCATAGAGCGGCAGGTACACGCTCACCTTGTGGCCCAGCTTCACCAGTTCGCGCGGCAGCGCGCCAACCACATCGGCCAGTCCGCCGGTCTTGGCGAACGGTACGCACTCTGACGCGGCCATCACAATGTGCATCGATTCATCTCCACAAAGAACTCGGGCTCCGATAAAGGGTCTTGCCGTGCGGTCAGTTCCCTCATCGGCGCTCCGCTCCAAAGGGCAAGTCTACTACGCGCCCGTTCCTCGGATGCTCGAAACTCTCTTCTGACAGCATCCCATGTACTTGAGCTTTCCCATGCCGACCCTTTAGCCTTGGATGGTCACTCGGCGTCAATCTACAGGACACTCCACTCCATGCGAAGATTCCTCAAGCTGCTCCCCGCGCTCGCTCTGGCCGCACTCAGCCTTTTCTCGCGCGCATCCGCCGCGCAACCGCCTTCCGCAACTCAGTCCTTCCGCGTGGAAGACGGAAAGTTCCTTCTCGACGGCAAGCCATTCCAGATCATTTCCGGCGAGATGCATTACCCGCGCATTCCGCGCGCCTACTGGCGCGCCCGTCTGCGCATGGCCAAGGCGATGGGGCTGAACACCATCACCACGTACGTCTTCTGGAACGAACACGAGCCGAGCCCCGGCGTCTACGACTTCACCGGCCAGCGCGATGTGGCCGAGTTCATCCGCGAAGCGCAGAGCGAGGGGCTTTACGTCATTCTGCGCCCCGGCCCCTACGTCTGCGCGGAGTGGGAATGGGGCGGCTACCCGGCCTGGCTGCTAAAGGACCACAGCATCGTGGTCCGCAGCAGCGACCCCAAATTCATGGGTCCGGCGCGCCGCTGGCTCATGCGCCTGGGCCGGGAGCTGGCGCCGCTGCAGATCGGCAACGGCGGACCCATCATCGCCGTGCAGGTTGAAAACGAGTATGGCTCCTTCGGCAGCGACCACGCCTACATGGAGCTGATTCACCACACGCTGCTCGATGCCGGCTTCGACAAGGCCGTGCTCTACACCGCCGACGGACCCGAGGAGCTGGCCGACGGCTCGCTGCCCGAGCTGCCCGCCGTCATCAACTTCGGCCCCGGCGACGCGAAGCACGGCTTCGAAATTCTGCACAGGCTGCGCCCGCAGGGCCCGTTCATGACCGGCGAATACTGGGCCGGATGGTTCGATCACTGGGGTGAGCACCACCACACCACCAACGCGCAGCAGCAGGCCGACGAGCTCGCCTGGATTCTTTCGCAAGGCTACTCCATCAGCATGTACATGTTCCACGGCGGCACCAGCTTCGGATGGATGAACGGCGCCAACATCGACCACGGCAAATACGAGCCCGACGTAACCAGCTACGACTACGACGCGCCGCTCGACGAGAGCGGCCGGCCCACGCAGAAGTACGATCTCTTTCGCGACGTCATCGCCAAAGTCACCGGCGTAACGCCGCCGCCGGTTCCGTCTGTCGATCCGCCTGTTGCCGTGCCCGCAGTCCAGCTCGTGCAATCCGCATCGCTGTGGCAATCGCTGCCGCAGCCCGTCGCATCCCAGCAGCCGCTCACCATGGAAGACGTCGGCCAGGCCTACGGCTACATTCTCTACCGCACCACCGTCGCCGATCCCGTCTCAGGCGATCTGACGCTCGACGAGCTGCACGACTACGCGCAGATCTTCGCCAATGGCGCTCTGATCGGAACGCTGGACCGGCGGCTGAACCAAAACCATCTCGCCGTCGATCTCAAAGAGCCCAACACGCGCCTCGACATCCTGGTCGAGAACACCGGCCGCGTGAACTTCACCGTGACTATCCGCGGCGAACGTGCCGGCATTACGCATCAGGTCACGCTCGCCGGCAAGCCGCTTACCGGATGGCAAATCTACCCGCTGCCCATGACCGATCCCCAGAGCCTGCCGTTCAGCACCGCGGACTGCACCGGCGCCTGCTTCTATCGCGGCACGCTGCATGTTGACCGCGTGAGCGATACCTTCCTGGACACCGGCAGCTTCACCAAGGGCTTTGTCTGGGTCAACGGCCACGCTCTCGGCCGCATCTGGAACATCGGCCCGCAGCGGACTCTCTATCTGCCCGGCCCATGGCTCCACGCAGGAGACAACGACGTAATCGTCTTCGACCTCGGGGGAAAGCCTG
Organism: Occallatibacter sp.; assembly: GCA_049677625.1. Taxonomy (GTDB): domain Bacteria; phylum Acidobacteriota; class Terriglobia; order Terriglobales; family Acidobacteriaceae; genus Telmatobacter. Next base: position 7,484 of record JBAUCP010000736.1, read on the forward strand.
GCAGAACCATCTCGGGCCGCGCAGCGCCCATACTGAATAGCGGCACAAACGGCCAGCCGTAAACACCCCGGCGTCTGCTACCATGATGGGTCACCGGAAATCCATGATCAATACGACGGGTGTGCCCACTACGATCGGAAGCGACATGCTCATCGATGAGCGCCGCCAGCACATCCTTGCCAAAATTCAGCGCGAGGGGCGGGTGCTCATCTCCGAGTTGAGCGAGAGCCTGGGCATCTCGCGCATCACCATCCGCAAGGACCTCGACCATCTTGCCTCGAGGGGCCTGGCGCTGCGCAGCCACGGCGGCGCGCTCTCCACCAAGGGCAGCGCGCTGCTCGACCCTTCTCTGATGGAGAAAGAGCAGAAGCACTCGCAGGAAAAGCAGCGCATCGCGCGGGCCGCCGCGTCGCTCGTGGCGGAAGGCATGTGCGTGCTGCTCGACTCCGGCACCACCACCACGGCCATCGCACGCGAGCTGCGCCGCTTCTCGCACCTCACCATCATCACCAATGCGGTCAACATCGTCACCGAGCTGGCCGGAACCGACTTCGAAGTGATCCTTACCGGCGGAACCCTGCGCAAGAACTCCTTCTCGCTGGTGGGTCCGCTGGCCGAGGACGTACTCCACTCGGTCCGCGCCGATATTCTCTTCCTGGGCGTGGACGGCTTCGACGCCAAGACCGGCGTGATGACGCCGAACCTGCTCGAATCGCGCGTGAACCGGGCCATGGTGGATGCTGCCGCGCGTGTGGTGGCCGTTTGCGACTCCACCAAGTTCAACCGGCGCAGCCTGGCGCTCATCGCGCCGCCCTCCGCCATCCACACCGTAATTACCGACAGCGACCTCACTGCGGAAGACGAGCAGACGCTCGCCGCAGTGGGCATTGAGGTCATCCGCGCCTAGTACTGTCACCAGGTGATTTTCTAATTGTGCCTATAAGTTTGGGTGCCCCAGGTCTCGTCCGCCGCGGCGGAAGACCTGGGAAACCATGAATCTACGCTATCGCGGTGCTAACCTGCGCAGGCCTCCGCGTAGGGCGCAATCGCCGCGCGGATGCGATCGATCACAATCGCCTTGGCCTTTGCCTGCAGTTTGCCCGCGCGCACCTCGCGATACGCATCCGGCAGATAGGCGCTCAGCATCGTCTCCGGAATCTCCACGCCGCGCAGGTTCCCCATCAGCCGCTCCACAGCGTCCTTTACCTGCGCACTGGTCCAGTAGTAGCGCACGCGGTCGCTGTAGCTGTAGCGGCGCAGCAGCTTCTTCTCAGCCGCGTCGCCGTGATAGTGATGCAGCCAGGGTCGCGGATCGTCGAGCATCGCACGCTCCAGCACATCCATCAGATGCGAGCGTTTCTCAGGCAGCACCAGCTCCGCCTCGATCTGCTCCAGCGCCTCCAGCGCCTCGCGCATGGCAAACGTGAGCGCCGGGCCCACCTTCAAAATCGCAAACCCATCGCGCACCAGGCTCCTGTACGCATCCGGCCGCTGATAATCCGTCGAGTGCGCCTCGTAGACCAGCGCCGTCTGCTCTCGCAGCAGATCGGTGAGATGCGTAGCGCGCGACGGCTCGTAATCCACAACGCTCAGGTGGTTAAACTCCACGCCCGGCTGCACCACCAGAGCAATCACGCGCGGCCACACCGCGCTCAAACCGGCATCGGCAAATACGCGCCTGTGCACATCGAGCGTCTTCGCCGCCGCCTCGCGCGTAGTCGGGTGCAGATGCTTGAGGCTCTCCGTCGCGCCGCCCGGCACCGGCACCTCGGTCCCGATCACGTACACCGGCTTCACGCCGCCGCTGGCCTGCTCCGCTGCCGCGCACAACCGCGCCGCCCGCCGCGCAATCGTCTCGTCGTCCAGCGGCCCGCGCTCATCGCCACAGGCCATACTCGCGTCCAGATGAATCTTGCTGAACCCGGCACGCGCGTAAGCCTCCACCATCCGCTCGGCCTCGCGCATCGCGTCAACCACTGGTTGGCTCTGCCACGGATTCGGCCCCAGATGATCTCCGCCAAGAATCAGCTTTGCCTCATCGAAGTTCTTCTCGCGCGCGATCTCCAACACCAGCCGCCGGAAATCCTCCGGCTGCATCCCCGTATAGCCGCCCTGGTGATTCACCTGGTTCGATGTAGCCTCGATCAACAAGTGCGATTGATCCGCAAGCGCCTGCTCCATGGCCGCCTCCAGCACCCACGGATGCGCCGAACAGACCGAATAAATCCCACGCGGCTGCCCCTCATGCCACGACCGCGCCAACTGCTCCAAATACCTCGACACCAAGCCCCTCCGACTCCACCAAACCCGGGTGCCCCACCTTCACCGCGGCTTCATCGCGGTTAAGGTGGGATAAAAATATCTACAGTCTCTTATGGTTCTTTAGCCTTCTATCTGTTTCTGCTTGCCGTGCGAGTCATTCCTCAGGGGCTGGGTGCCCCATCCTTTCCGCGTTTTGTGCGGAAAGGGTGGGAAAGCACGAACCCCAATCGAACTCCTACTTCACCGCCTCCGCATCCAGCGTCAGCACCTCAAACGGCTTGAGCACAATCTTCTGCGTCTCTCCCGCGCGCAACCGAATCGAAGCCTGCCCCTTATCCGACGCCCATGGGCTGTGCGCGCGATAACTCCGCGCCGCACCCTCCGGCAGCTCAAAGGCCTTCCCCACATCGAGCAGGAACTCCTGCTCACGGTCAGACGGATTCCGCAATACCACAATTCCCTTCTCCGGCGTCCACGAGGCCCATCCATACGCCTCCAACTTGCCCGGATCGCCGCCGATCCAGTGCGTATCCTTGAGCACTGCCGCATTGCGGCGCGACCAGCGCGCACTCTCGGCCAGTGCGTCCCAGTCTTCCTTCGTGAGCAGCGACGGCGTGATGTACATCTCCTGCAACTGCGTCCCGGAGCCGAAGTAGTCGTGCACCTCGTCGATGAAATCTGCATTCGGGTCCGTGTCGAGATGCAGCGCCTCCTTGGCGAAGATGAGCCCATGCAGCATGAGCGAGTTCAGCGGATAAAGCGGACCGCCCTCGACAATATTCCGATACGTCTGCTCGTCGCGATAGGTGATCCACTTCTGCCGCCAGCTTCCTACGCCGTCAAAGCTGTGGTCGTCGCCGCTGCGCCAGATGGAGTCCGCATAGCGCAGCCAGAACGGAGACGGCCGCGTGCCGGTCGTCAGATTGATGAAGATGTTCGGCTCCTGCTCGCGCAGCCGCTCGATCAGGTGAATCGCCGCCGAAAAATCGCTGTCGAAGATGCTGCCGGGAAATACCTGGCTCGCGTTGCCCGTTCCATCGAACTTGAACTGGTTCACGCCATACTTCGAGATCATTTCGAGACATGTATGCTCAAACAGCCCGTAATACTTAGGCGCCGACAGCGCAAACCCTCCCTTCACCGTCTCGTAACCCGCCGCTTCACCCGCAACGATGCGCTGCTTCTTGGCGTCGCTGTAACCGCCCCACGGCGAAAGCCACACGCCAATGCCGAATCCATACTTCGCCGCGGCCTCATGAATTTTTGTGAACCCATCGGGCAGCCCCGGATTGAATCCCCACAGCGTGTGCGTGTCGTCCCATCCATCGTCAAAGAGAAACGAATCCATGGTCACGCCGCGCTTGCGCACCAGCTCCTCGCCAAACGCGTGCACGCGGTCCAGCGCCTCAGCCTCGTCGTACCGCTCTCCGTAGCCGATGTCGTACCACGAGTTGTAATGCAAGAAGGTGCGATACGGATGCGCCCGCTCGAGCTCGACGTAGCGCAGAAAATCCCGCCGCATCTGCCCCGGCGCAGCCACGCCGATCACCGACGAATACGTAACCGAATTGCCCGCCTCGAGCGGCAGCGTGCGCTTGAGAAGCGACGCCGCGCGCCCGTCTTCTACCGAGCTGGCCGACAACGGAAACTCGAATCCGAAGAAAAAATTCCCATCGACGAGCGGTGAACCAGGAACGCTGCCCACCACCTGCGCCTCCGGTGCGGCAAAGTCGAACATGCGCACCTCGGCCAGGTCGACGGGCTCGCCTTCGGCTTTGAGCGTCACCTCCTGTCGCACATAGTTCGTCCCGTCGCGCAGAATCGCACACCAGTGCACGGCGAGCGCGCCGCGTGAAAGGTCTGCGCAAACCTCGTTGCCGGCAATCCGCTCCGCCGCACGCGAGGCCGCGGGCTTCGCCGCAACGCTGGTCTGAACCGGCGCGGCGCTCAGCTTCATCTGCGAAGCGGTCACCACGCTTCCATCGCGGAACACCAGGCTGAAGGCTTCGCCGGGATCGAGCCGCGCGCCGGTTCGCCGGTCTTCCACGCCCGCAACCCGCAAGCTCCCGTTCGCGGCCTGGAACCGCGCCGTCAGCCGCTCACCGCGCAGCGTGTACTCGGTCATTCCCTGCGCCTGAGCGCACCTTCCCGCACATAAAAACAAAAACGCAAAGGCCAGAGCCTTCGCCGTCCGTCGCTCTCGAACCGATTGCCGCACTCTCTTCACGCTCCCGCCACTCCTGCGCAAGTTTACACGATAAGCAAACAAAACGTAACTAAACGATTGCAATAGAAATTAGCATACGATACACTCGGCTCTGCCCAATCCACACGCCGCGTCCGTACCGCCAACCGATACCATAATCGAGCACCACGCAGAAGTTCACGCCGGAGTTGAAAAATGTCTGTCCAACTGCGCCGCACCGCCCGCATCGGTACGCTCTTGCTTTCCTCTGCGGCACTGCTTTTCCCGCTCGCGCTTGCCGCGCAAACCGCTGCGGCCAACGCCGGCTTCATCAACACGCTCATGCCGCTGCCCGCCTCGTTGACTGCGAAGAGCGGCAGCCTGCGCATTGACAGCTCATTTTCTTATGCCATTCATGGACCCTGCTGCACGCGCCTGAACGCCGGCGCCGTCCGCCTGATCGATCGGCTCGAAATGCTCACCGGAATCGAGTTGGCGAAGAAGCCTGCGCAGGGCCAGGACGGCACGCTCACGATCGATGTGCTTTCACCAGCCTCCAGCGCCTACCCCACGCTCGACGAAGACGAGAGCTACACGCTCGACATCGATTCCCCGCACATCGCGCTCCACGCAAAGACTGACATCGGCGCACTTCGTGGTATGGAAACGCTGCTCCAACTCGCGCAGCCCGAAGGCTCGGGATTCATCTTCCCCGCCGTGCACATTGAAGACGCGCCGCGCTTCCCCTGGCGCGGGCTCATGCTTGACGCCGGCCGCCATTTTCTTCCTGTCGACGTCATCTACCGCACGCTCGACGGCATGGCGGCCGTCAAGCTCAACGTGCTGCACTGGCACCTGACGGAGGACCAGGGCTTCCGCATCGAGAGCCGTGTCTTTCCTAAACTCCAGAGTCTAGGCTCCAACGGCCTCTACTACACGCAGCAGCAGGTGCGCGACGTCGTCGCCTACGCCTCGGCGCGCGGCATCCGCGTAGTGCCTGAGTTCGACATGCCCGGCCACTCCACATCGTGGCTCGTGGGCTACCCGTCGCTCGGCAGCGCGCCTGGCCCATACTCCGTGCAAACCGTCTTCGGCATTCACGATGCCGCGCTCGACCCCACGCGCGAGTCGACTTACACGTTCCTCGACGCCTTCCTCGGCGAAATGGCCCATCTCTTTCCTGACGCCTACATGCACGTCGGCGGCGACGAGAGCAACGGCAAGCAATGGGCCGCAAACCCGCACATCCAGGCCTTCATGCGCGCGCATGGCCTCACAACGTCCGCGCAACTCCAGGCCTACTTCAACACCCGCGTCCAGAAGATCCTGGCCAAATATCACAAGCGCATGGTCGGTTGGGATGAGATCTTGAGCCCCAATCTTCCGCGCAGCGCCGTCATCCAGAATTGGCACGGAACCGAGTTCCTGATCAACGCCGCCAAGCAGGGCCACAACGGCATCTATTCGCACCCCTACTATCTCGACCACATGTATACGGCCGCTGAAGTGTTCCTCGCCGACCCCATCCCCGCCGGTTCCGACCTCACGCCCGAGCAGACCAAACTCATCCTCGGCGGCGAAGCCTGCATGTGGGGCGAGCACGTTTCGCCGCTCACCATCGACTCGCGCATCTGGCCCCGCGCCGCAGCCGTCGCCGAGCGCTTCTGGTCGCCGGCCTCTGACCGCGACACCGGCGACATGTACCGCCGGCTCGCTGTCGAGTCTCTCCGTCTCGATGCCGAGGGCCTCACGCACATCTCCCACCCCGAGCGCGCACTGCGCCAGCTCGCCGGCACGCAGGACGACGGCGCACTCGCGCTCTTCGCCTCGACGCTCGAGCCCGTCGATTTCGGTCAACGCTATCACGAGCAGCGCACCTCGCAGCTCACGCCGCTCGACCAGCTTGTCGATGCCCTCCGCCCCGATCCTCCGCTGCGCCATGAGATGGAATTGCTGGTTGCAGCCGCGCTCAAAGGCGACACAGATGCGATGAATCAGTTGCAGTCGATCTTCCGCTACTGGGTCTACGCCGCGACTCCGCTCGAGAGCCTGTCCATGCGCGAGCCGCTGCTGCATGAAGAGTCCGAGCGCATCAGTGAATGGCCCAAGCTGGGGCAGATCGGCCTCGACGCGCTCACTTATCTCAGCAACAACGCTGCCCCGCCCGAAGGATGGCAGGCCGAGCAGACCGCGACAATCCAGGAAGCCGCAAAGCCGCAGGAGCTGATCAACTTCGTTGTGCTGCCGCCGCTCCAAAAGCTCGTTGACGCCGCGGCAGCGCTCAAGCCTGCAAGCACAGCCGCTGCGCCCACCGACCCCATTCACGCATATTTACAAGCACTCGTGGAAGACCACACCATCGCCGGAGCCGTCACGCTCGTTGCAGACAAAGACGGCGTCCGCTACGTGCAGCCCGTAGGCTTTCGCGACCTGGCCGCGCAGGCGCCCATGGCGGCCAACGATCTGTTCTGGATTGCCTCCGTCTCCAAGCCGCTCACCGTCACGGCCTTCATGATGCTCGTCGACGAAGGCAAGATCAATATCGACGATCCGGTAGAAAAATATCTGCCCGAGTTCAAAGGCCAGAAGGTCTGCATCCAACAGCCCGCGCCGGTCCCGCCGCCCTCCGCACATCCATGCGCAACCGAGCCCGCCAGCCATCCCATCCTCATTCGCGAAATCCTCAGCCACACCAGCGGACTTCCCTTCCACTCTGCCGCTCAGCCCGGCGCGCTCGATTCTCTCTCAGTCAAAGATTCCGTGCACAGCTTCGCCCGCGAGCCGCTGCTCTTCCAGCCCGGCACAAAGTACAGCTACTCGAATGAAGGCATTGACACCGCCGCACGCATCATCGAGGTCGTCAGCGGCATGCCCTACGAACAGTTCCTGCAGCAAAAACTCTTTGACCCGCTGGGCATGACCGACACAACATTCTGGCCCACGCAGGCGCAGATCGCGCGGCTCGCCACGTCCTACAAGCTCGACAAGTCAGCCAACAGCCTGCAGGCGATGCAAATTGACCAGCTCACCTACCCGCTCGACGACCACGCGCACCGTTTCCCCATGCCCGCCGGCGGGCTCTTTTCCACCGCAGCCGATCTCGCCCGCTTCTGCCAAATGATCCTGAATGGCGGCGAGCTCGATGGCAAACGCTACATCTCGCGCGAGTCGCTGCGCCGCATGACCAGCACGGAAAACGGCGGCCTTGGTGGCACGGACTACGGCTTCGGCTGGGCCGTCTCGGCCGACGGATTCGGCCACGGTGGCGCGTATAAGAACACCATCAACATTGACACGTCCACGGGCCGCATACTCGTCTTCATGGTCCAGCAGAACGGCCCATGGGGCACGCCCGCCGGCGATGGCATTCTATCCACGCTCAAGCAGCTCGCGAATCAGATTCCGGCGTTGGACGCTCCATCGAAGCCTTAAAGCGACATGGCGTGCCCCGTGCCCCACCCTTTCTGTCATTCTGAGCGAAGCGTAGCGGAGTCGAAGAACCTGCTTTTCGTCCTGACAAAAGCGTGGGAAACCACCACTACTGATCCGCCCACAATCGGGGTGCCCCACCTTCACCGCAGCTTTATCGCGGTTAAGGTGGGATACAAGATGTCTACAGCCTTTTATCGTTCTTTCTTTATTCAAAAAAACAACTTACTTCCGACTGAATCTTGCAATCCCACCCTTCGAGCAAAGAACGCTTGAAGGATGGGGCACCCAACGCTGTGCTCAACCCAAGGGTGGGCCACCCGCCAGAAGAGACGTCGATGCCGCCGCGGGCTCGCTCAGTTCGCCCCGTGTCAGTGCACGGCGCCACTTGAAAACCTGGTTCGCGTTCACTCCGTGAGCACGAGCCACCAGCGCAACACTCGCACCCGGCTCGAAAGTCAGTTCCGCAATCCGCCGCTTCTCCGAGACCGTTCGGAACCTGCGTGGGCGGCGACCAGATCCCACTTCCACCCCATCAACCATGACAACATCGTCGTCCTCAAAGCACAGGTCATGCCAGAGGGGAAGACAGGACGCTTACTGTCGGCATCCATTACAAGAGAGATCAAAAAGAGGACGAATAGTGCCGAACGCGTAGCTGGCGAACAAAAAGGC
>JBAUCP010000737.1:0-2930 GCA_049677625.1 Occallatibacter sp.
GCAAGGTACTGTTTGCCGTTTTTGCCGAGCCATGTGATGGGGATGGAGTTGATGTCCACTCCAAGGTCTGCGATCCAGAGCTCGTTGCCGGTGCGCGCATCGAATGCCCGAAACTTGCCATCGCTGCTCGCGCCAATAAAAAGCAGCCCGCCGGCGGTTGCAATTCCTCCACCATTGGTTGTCGGAGTGCCGGTCTTGGGCACGCCCAGCTTGTCGAGTTCTTCGAACGAGCCAAGCGGGACCTGCCATGCAATGTCTCCGGTGTTCACGTTCACGGCGATCAGCCGGGCCCAGGGCGGCTGCTGGCAGGGCCACTGCTTGCTTCCATCCCAGAAGTAATCTCCCATGCCTGGAGGGGCGTGATCAGGACCCACGCGGGTGTAGTCGCCCTTTCCGTCCGGAACAAGTTTGTTGAAATTCGCCAGATCCTTCGTGTCGACGAAAAGGTAACCCAGCTTGGGATCGAAGAAACCACCGCCCCAGTTGGTTCCTCCCGTCCAACTGGGAAAGATGACGCGAAGCTTGGGCCCATACTGAGCAAAGGGACCTCCTGCCATTGCGCCGCCTTCCATCGCAAAAAGATCGCGGCAGTACTTTTCATGTTCCGGCGTAACAGTGGCGATTTCATCGGGCGAAAACGTATCGCGCGCAAGCGGCGGCGGCTTTACCGGCATCGGCTGGGTGGGCCAGTTGGAATCGCCGGGCTCAGCATTGTCGTTGGCGACAGGCACTTCCTTGACTCCGTAGATGGGCTTGCCTGTTTCGCGATTGAGAAGGAACAGAAGTCCCTGCTTTGTCACCTGAGCCACTGCGGGAATCGATCTTCCGTGCTGCTTTACGGTAATCAGCATGGGCGCGGCGCAGTCATCGTAATCCCAGTTATCGTGATGCACGGTCTGGAAGTACCACTTCATTTTTCCGGTGTTAGCGTCCAGCGCAACCACGCTGGTTCCGTACAGGTTCGAGCCGGTGCGGCTTCCGCCGTAGAAGTCGGTATTGGGCGTGCCTATGGGCACGAAGATCATGCCGCTCTGGACGTCGACGGTCATGAATCCCCAGGAATTCACGCCGGATCGGTCCTCCCATTGTCCATCCTTCCAGACATCGTGATTCAATTCGCCGGGCCTGGGAACCGTATGAAAGGTCCAAACCAGCTTGCCCGTGCGCATATCGAATGCCCTGACGTCGCACTTGGCGCCGAAAGCAGGGAGTTCGCCCGGTGAACAGCCTGGAATCACATAGTTCTTGTAGATGGCAGGTGGGGAAGTCACACCAAATCGCGAATTAGAGTACTTCTCGCTGACGGCTCCAGGCTTAAGATCGAGCAAGCCGCCATCACCGAAGGTTGAAGACGGCTTTCCGGTCTTCGCGTCGATGGAGATGAGCCATCCATCGAGCGTTCCATACACAATTTGCGCAGGAAAACCAGCCGTTCCGGGCCAATAGCTGATGCCGCGCAGCGCAGGGGGATGCGGACTGTCGTATTGCCAGATTTTCTCGCCGGTTTCCGCATCCAGTGCGATGATCTGGCGGTATGCGGTGGACATGTAGAGCACGTTCCCTATCACGATGGGGATGGACTCAGAAAAGCGAAACATGTGGATGGGGCGGTGGGCCGGGGTAGATGACGCTTTTGCTCCGGCCGGCGGCGCAGCTTGCATCTGCGCTTCCTCGGGAGTAGCTTCGCGGCCTGCGGCTGGCTGCGTGGCCGGAGCCGCACCGGGCTGGGACGTGTCGAACTGCCAGGCGACCTTGAGCTGCGTCACGTTGCCGGTGTTGATCTGGTTCAACGGCGAATACCGCATTGCACCCGGATCGTTGCCAAAGCTTGGCCAATCCGTTTGCGATTCGGCTTTTTCCGCCAGAACCAGGCAGCAGAGGATGACGGCGAGAATCGAAAATCGGAGCCTCATTCGGTTTCCTTTCCCATCTTCTGGAACAGGTGGGTACCGCGCCGCAATCAGGCAGCGCATTCGCCTCGTGGCGGCGTTGACGTCGAAGCGGCTGAAGAACAAGAACCTACCACGCCGCTCGATCACCCTGTCAACAATCCGCAGCTTCTTGACTCAAGGCTGCACAGGCTTGCTATACTTGCGCTTGCACGAAGAACGAAATTCATATTGCATAATACGCAATGTATTCGCAGCGGGCAAGCGGGTTTTGCGGAAGTTGAAACACTGCAATCGCGCCCATCGGGCTTGTACGAGGCCGCAACGCTCAATGTCGAACCGCAGCCAAAGCGGACGAAGGGCAGGATTTTCAGAATCAAGCAGGAGCGCAATATGAATCGGAACACACGCCGTAGATGGATCGCAGCGTCGATGCTTTCCGGAGCCCTGGCATACGCCTCTGGCCCATCTTTCCGCCCTGACGTCAAGGTGGCCGGCACAAGTCTCGACGGATGGCACCCCTTTGGCCAGGCGGAGTGGAAAGCCGAAAAAGGCGAGATCATTGGAAAGCCAAACCAAAGCGGCGGCTGGCTGGTTCTCGACAAGTCGTACCAGGATATTCTTTTCTACTCAGAATACAAGTGCACCGGCGGCTGCGTGACCGGCCTGCTGCTGCGCGCAGAGAAGACACCGGACGGCGGCATGACGGGCGTCTATGTCTCTCTCAGCGACACCACCAGCGACATGGAGAACCTGTCTGGGTACGACGTAACCATCGATGCTCAGGGGAAGATCGTCAGTGCAACCCAGGAACAACGCGGCGGCGGCTTTATGCGCGTGGTATCGCCCTGGCCGCCCAAGCCGCAACCGCAGCGCGCTCCTGGAGGTGACGGCGGAATGGGCGGATTTCGCAGAGAGTCCACGGTCGATCTACCGATCCATCCTCCCGATACCAGATATCGGCCGAATGACTGGAATAGCGTGGAGTTCTCGTTCGACGCCAATGTCGTCCGCGTCAATCTCAACGACGGCGGCCAAGGC
>JBAUCP010000738.1:0-4358 GCA_049677625.1 Occallatibacter sp.
GGTTCACTGCGGGCGGCAGGCCCTGCTGCTCGCGCTCCTCATTGAGGCGCAGAAAGCCCTCCTGCGGCATGACGCACTCACCGCGCACTTCAAAGGCTTGCGGGAGGCCGGCTTTTTGGAGACGGTCAGCGGAGATGCTGAGAGGCACGCTGCGGATGGTGCGAATGTTGGAGGTGACGTCTTCGCCGACCTGGCCGTCGCCGCGGGTGAGGCCGGCGGAGAGCTGTGCGCCGCCATCGGGAGCGGGCACATAGGTAAGCGCGACGCTGAGGCCGTCGAGCTTGAGCTCGGCGGTGTATTCGACGGGGAGATTGCCGGCGAGCTCGTGGACGCGGCGGTCCCAGTCGGCCAGCTCCTCGGCGCTGTAGGCGTTGTCGAGCGAGAGCATGGGGCGCGAGTGCGCGGCTTTGCGGAAGCCTTCGGCCGGCTTGCCGCCGACGCGCTGGGTGGGCGAGTCGGGCGTGACCAGCCCGGGGTTGGCGGCTTCAAGGCGCTTGAGCTCGTTCATCCGCGCGTCGTATTCGGCGTCAGAGATTTCGGGCGCGTCGAGGACGTAGTAGAGGTGTTCGTGGTGGCGGATTTCGTTCCGCAGTTTTTCGATCTTGTGCGCGGCCGGGTCGGTCATAGGTATGGATTATAAAAGGCGGCGAGTTCGCGTCCGCTGGCGCGGACGGTCGCGGGTTAGCTAGTTCGCGGGCCGTGGCGGGTTTGGGGTCGTGCTTTCCCAGGTCTCAGAATCGAGACCTGGGGCACCCATTTTCTTGCTTTGTTTGGCTTCGCTGATTGTGGCTATTTTGAGGGTTCGTCTTTTAGGCCGCGGAATTTCAGCATGGGGTCGATGGTGGGCTTGCCGCCTAGCCAGGTGGTGTACATCTTGTCGAGGTCTTCTGTGTTGCCGCGGGAGAGGACCATGCGGCGGAAGCGGTCGCCGTTGGCGCGGGTGAGGCCGCCGTGATCTTCAAACCACTGGAAGGCGTTGTCGTCGAGCATCTCGGTCCACAGGTAGGCGTAGTAGCCGGCCTGGTAGCCGTTGGCCCAGATGTGGAGGAAGTAGCTGGAGCGGTAGCGGGGCGGGACGTTGCCGATCCAGAGATGGGTTCTTTCGAGCGCCTGTTTTTCGAAGACGTCGGGGTCCTGGAGGGGCGCGGTTACAGGCAGTGTGTGCCACTGCAGGTCAAGCTCGGCGGCAGCGATCAGCTCGGTGAGTGCGTAGCCCTGGTTGAAGGTGCGCGCCTTCTTGAGCTTGGCCACCAGCTCGGCGGGCATGGGCTCGCCGGTTTTGTAGTTGCGGGCGTAGTGCGCAAAGACCTGAGGGTAACTGGCCCAGTGCTCGTTGAACTGGGAGGGGAACTCGACGAAGTCGCGGGCCACCTGGGTGCCGGAGAGGCTGGGATACCGGGTGTCGGCGAACATGCCGTGGAGCCCGTGGCCGAACTCGTGGAACATGGTGGTGACGTCGTCAAAGCTGATGAGCGCGGGCTGGCCCGGCGCGGGCTTTTCGAAGTTGGCCACGTTGTAGATGACGGGCAGCGTGCCGAGCAGCGTGGACTGGTTGACGAGGACGTCCATCCACGCGCCGCCGTTCTTGTTGTCGCGCTTGAAGTAGTCGCAGTAGAAGAGCGCGAGCGGTTTGGAGTCGGCGTCGAAGACCTCAAAGACGCGCACGTCGGGCTCATAGACGGGAAGGTCGTGGCGCTCCTTGAAGGTGAGGCCGTACAGCATGTGCGCGGCGTAGAAGACGCCGTTCTGGAGCACGTTGTTTAACTCGAAGTAGGGCTTGACCTCGGACTCGTCGAGATCGTACTTGGCTTTGCGGACCTGCTCAGAGTAGAAGTCCCAGTCCCAGGGCTCGAGGGTGAAGCCGCCGTGCTGGGCGCCAGCATTCTGAGTATCGATGAGCGCCTGAATGTCTTTGGCTTCGCTGGCCGCTTTGGCCGTGGCTGCGGGCACCAGCGCGTCAACGAAGTTGATGGCCGCGGCAGGCGTCTTGGCCATCTGGTCGGTGAGGTCCCAGGCGGCGTAGTTGGGGTAGCCGAGCAGCGCGGCCTTTTGCGCGCGTAGCTGGGCGAGCCGCGCGATGGTGGAGCGGGTGTCGTTGGCGCCGCCGCGCTCGGTGCGGTTCCAGGAGTTCTCAAAGATGGTGTGGCGGGTGTCGCGGTTGGTGAGGGAGGCGAGGTCGGGCTGCTGGGTGGTGTTCTGGAGCGGCAGCAGCCAGCCGGGCTGCTTGCGGGCCTGCGCGGCCTGGGCGGCTCCGTCCATCTGCGCCGGGCTCAGGCCGGCGAGCGCGGCGGAGTCGGCGGTGGAGTAAGCGCCGTCTTTGGTTGCGGCCAGCAGCTTGGTCATGAAGTCGTTTTCGAGGGTCGAATCCTCTTCATTGAGCTTTTTGAGTTTCTCCTTGTCGGCATCGGAGAGGTTGGCGCCGGCGTGCACGAACTGCTGGTAATACCAGTCGGCGAGCTTGAGCGATTCGGGATCGAGATGCAGCGAGGCGCGCCGGTCGTAGATGGCTTTTACGCGCGCGAAGAGTTTGGAGTTGAGAAAGATGGCGTCGTTGTTGGCGGCCAGGCGCGGGGCTTCATAGGCCTGGGTCTTTTCGAGATCGTCATCGGTGTTGGCGCTGGTGACGCAGTTGAAGACGAGCATGACGCGGTTGACCAACTGGCCGGATTTCTCGAGCGCGACGAGCGTGTTGTCAAAGGTGGGCGGCGCGGGATTGTTGGCGATGGCGCCGGTTTCCTGAAGCTGCTGCGCCAGGCCGGCGTCGATGGCCGGCTGGAAGTCGCTGTCCTTGATCTTGTCAAAGGGCGGCGCCTGAAAGGGCAGCGTGCTGGGCGCGTAGAAGGGGTTGGACGGGCCGAAGTCCGGGGTCTGTGCGCGCGCAGTGCAGGCGGCCAGCGCAATGGCGGCGAGAGCCAGCCAGAGTGGCGTGATCGGTCGTGTCCTCATGGTGCTGCTTGCCCGTAGTTTGCTCATGCCGCCGGAACCTCCTCAGGGTGGGCCGTAAAGACTGATTGTATGGGACGGGAGGGGCGCTTAAGAAGATTGGCCGTGGGTCACGGCGGAACGAGCGAAGCGTCGTGCTTGCGATGGCGGGCGCGAAGAATATTCGGCAAATGCGGAAACGATGCCGTTGCGCGGTACACGACTAGTAGGTGCGGATGGAGCCAAAGAGAGCTGCGCCGCCGGAGGCAGACGAGTGAGTTACTACTTCATCAAGAGCAAGCTGAGCGGAAATGTGATTGATATTGTGGGGGCATCGACCAGCTCCGGAGCCAAGCTGGACGCGTATCCGCAGAAGTCTTCGGGAACCGAAAACCAGATGTGGGAGTTCGTCGCCGACCCGGCCGGATCAGGGTACTTCGCGATCAAGAGCCAACTGGACGGCACGGTGATCGAGGTTCCCGGCGACCTGGCGCTGCCCGGAGTTGGCCTGGACGTGACATCGCTGGTGAACTACAACGCCGGCCAACTGTGGCAGTTCTACGAGGACCCGGCGGGGTCCGGCTACTTCTTCATCATGAGCAAGCTGAATGGGTTCGTGATCGACATCGAGGGCGCGTCGACGAAGCCGGGAGCGCTGCTCGATCTTTATCCTCCCAAGCCGTCGGGAACGGATAACCAGCTTTGGCAGGTAGTGAACGGGAGCTTTCCCAAGACGTTTGGGTCACAGCCGGCGCCGAGCGCGGGGCTGGGCAGCAACTCGAACTACCTGATGAGCAACTGCGGCAACATGACCGACGTCTCGGTGATGGTGAATGTGACGCAGGACATCGTGGGCAGCGATGGGTTCGGATTCCAGTTGAATGCGTACTCGGCCAAGAAAGAGTATGACGGCGGACAGCAGTACCTGATCTATCTCGATCCGCACAGCTCGCCGGCCACGATGTATTGCATGGTGGACAACTGGACCGACAGCTCGTCGGGACTGAATCAGATCATCAACCACATCGTGGAGCTGGCGACGCTGCCGAGCCAGAAGCTGCCGGCCGGATACGCGCTCGCGATCAATCTGGAGAACGACTCGAGCGCGAATATTACCGGCGCGAAGTACCAGGCCTTCGACAACAAAGGGAACTCGATCGGGCAGCAGACCATTGCGCTGACTTCGCTCAAGCTGGTTTCAGGCGCGCCGGTTACTTCATCCGACCTGGCGCCGATCGTATCGTTCCAGATGGACTTTGTGGACTATCTCAACGGCGGAGTCACCACGCTTTCGTCGGGCGCGGGGTATATGACCATCGGTTCCAACAAGTCGATGACCGTTGAGAGCTCGGAGCCCTCGTGCGTGGACGTCGATTTTTCTACGGTAGAGCGAGCCAACAGCAGCTACGGCAAGCTGCCGGCGAATCCGAACGGGA
>JBAUCP010000739.1:0-3842 GCA_049677625.1 Occallatibacter sp.
AACGGCTCCAGCTTCGACCACTGAACATCCGTCAAATCGCTCGGATACATGCCCCAAAAATAAACATCAACAGAGTCGATGCATATTCCTTCCGGGGTTCCTCACGCAGTTTTTGGACAGGTTCTTAAGGAAGTTGCCACTTCGCGGCACCGGTTCCGGGGCATAACAGAACGTGAAATGCTCTAACCGGGAGTCTTTATGCCCTTCCGCAGCATCTCTATGGCTTTCACGATTCGATTTGTCCGAGTTTCTTCCTTTTTTGCCTCGGCGATCCAGCGGCAATATTCCTTGCGGTGGGTGTAGCTGAGCTTTTCGAAGACTGCGAACAGGCCTTCCTTCTTGAGGTGCGCTTCGAACGGCGGCGGTACATCGAGAGTCCGCACCTCGTCATCCTTCCACAGCACCACTTCGACGGTGTCGCCCGGCCCTTTGCCGATCTCTTCGCGAATGGCCTTGAGGATGGGCAGCATGTGCTGCGGATGGCCGTATTTGATCAGCGTTCCGGTGTAAGGCACGCCGTTGAATACAGCTTTCACGGGCACTTTGCCTCGCGTGCCGAACTCCTGCTCGACATCGTAAGGGAAAAGCACGGCCGCGCCGCCGCCCGTGGCCGCCTGAATCTGCGCTTTGAATTTGTATTTCTTCATGGCATCGTTCGGCCAGAATCGCAACTGCCCGGTGCAGCGAGGGAGAATGCACCCACTCTTTCATAAACCGGAGCGCCTTTCAATAAATATCCCGCCTGGTGCGCCGCCGCAATGGAGCGCACCAGGCGGGATATTTTTTCGGGCTTTACAGCAAATTCCTGAGAGCGTGCGCTTACACCAGAGTGGCGTCGAGCACGATCTCAGTGTTGTTGGCGAAGAGCTTGGAGATGGGGCAGCCGGCCTTGGCGTCGGCCGCGGCCTTGTCGAAGGCTTCCTTGGTGGCGCCGGGAACGCTGGCGGTGGTGGTCAGTGCGATCTTGGTGATCGCAAAGCCCGCATCGGTTTTGGCCAGCGTGACGGCCGCGTGGGTCTCGATCTTGTCAGGCGTCAAGCCTGCGCCGCCCAACTGCGCGCCCAGCGCCATGGAGAAGCAGCTCGCGTGAGCCGCCGCAATCAGCTCTTCGGGGGTGGTGCCGGAGTCGGCGCCCTCAAACCGCGTGGCGAACGAGTAATTCGCATTGCTCAGCACGCCCGTCGCCGTGGAGATCGTGCCCTTGCCTTCCTTCAGTGAACCTGTCCAAACCGCACTTGCCTTGCTTGCCATATTCCCTCCTTGGGGATGCGAAGATTCTTGGGTTGCAATCGTGGTTTCCGGGACGCGCCGGAATGGGAAGCGGGCGCCGTCCTCGTATTGATGCATCAGGCACCTGCCCGGTATCGCGCGGCAGGCGTCCCTTTCTCCATGCTAATCTGTCGGACATGCTGCCACAGCGACCCGCGGCCCTCGATCCGGATTTTGTCTCCGATTTTTATCCGGATTTCTCACAAAGTGGTGCAGCCGGCGCCGCCCCCGCTGAGTCTGCCGAGCGCGCCCAGAAAATCGACCACCACTGCCAGGTGTGCCCCACCTGCAGCCACCTGCTCACCGGCCACCGCTGCAAGCTGGTCTGCACCCAGTGCGGCTATTACCTGAGCTGCGCGGACTACTACTGACTCTCGCTCGCCTTCCGCGCCTTTTCAAACTCGTCTCCTGGCTGCCACTCGACGGGCTTGTCCTGCTCGCTCGCCAGCCAGCCCAGCACAAAGCCGAATTGCGCCAGCCTGGCGTTGCCGTGGAAGTCCCAGTCGGCGCGGTACTCGTCTGACGGCTGATGGTAGTGATTCGCCACATAGTCCTCCATCTGCGCACGGCCCCATGCCTCATCGTGGCCCTTGAAAAGCTCGCCTTCATCGACTGAAAACGCAGGAATCCCTACGCGCGCGAGCGAAAAGTGGTCAGAGCGATAGTAGTGGCCCGCGCTGGGCGTGGGATCGGGCTCGATGGCGAGATCGAAGTCCTTGGCCACGCGCTCCACCGTGGGCCAGAAGCTGATGCGCTCGGCTCCGCCCAGGCTCACCGAACGCGGTATGCCGATGGGCAGCAGCATGTCGTAGTTCAGGTCAAGCGCAATCTGGCCCGCGGGAACCGGCGGATGCATGCCTAGATATTGCGAGCCGAGCAGGCCCTGCTCCTCGGCGGTGACTGAGGCAAAGTAGACATCGTGCGGCGGCCGCTGAGAAGACTGCGCGAAGGCCCGCGCCATCTCCAGCAAAATGCCGCAGCCTGTGCCGTTGTCGGCCGCGCCGTTGTAGATGTTGTCGCCCTTGGCGTCAGGATCGATGCCGAGATGGTCGTAGTGCGCGGTGTAAAGAACCGCATTGCCGCCGGAAGCCGCGCCGCGCACGCGGCCCACCACATTCGAGCTCACGTAACGGCGCACGCGGCTCTCAATGTGAGCACGTAACCTGACCGAAAGTTCAAGGGCGTGGAACGCGCCCGGCTTCCCTGCCTGCTCAATCGCCTGGTCCAGATCGCCCAGCCCGGCCAGCGTGAACAGCTTTTGCGCCACATCGTGCTGAATCCACGCAGCAGCACGCAGCGTGGCCGTAGGGTCGCCTTCGAGATAGCTCTTTTCGACCGCCTGCGAGTTGCGCACCACATCCCAGCCGTAGCTGGCCAGATCGGTGCGATGAATCACCAGCACGCCCACTGCTCCGCGGCGCGCGGCCTCTTCATACTTGTAGGTCCAGCGGCCGTAGTAGGTGAGCGCCTTGCCTTTGAAAAACTTTTCGTCGTCGGAGGGCGGCTCGTTGACGATGACCAGCACGACCTTGCCTCTCACATCAATATCTTTGCCATCTGGGCCTGCATAGTCGTTCCAGTGGTACTCGGGCGCATCGATTCCGTAGCCGACAAAGACAATCGGCGCATCGATGTCGGCGGTGGGCTGGCCAGTCTGGTCTTTGGTCACAATCTCCGAGCCATACGCGAGATCAACGGGCTGGCCGCCGGCCGGCACCAACGAGAACTTCGTCTTGTCCTCCACGGTGTGCACGGCGTAAAGCGGAACGCGCTGGAAGTAGGTGCCGTTGTCGCCGGCCGGCTCAACGCCCGCGAGCGCAAACTCGGTGGCAATGTATTCGGCGGCCAGCTCGCCACCGCGCGTGCCGGGGCCGCGGCCTTCCAGCAGATCGAGCGAGAGGAAGCGCACGTGGGCGCGAATTTTTTCGGAGTCGATGGATTGAGCCGCGGCACGCGCGGCCGGCGGCAGGTCTTTCACCGCGGGAACCAGATTCGCGGAAGCCGGCTGCGCATGAAGTTGAGAGTTGAGAAAAACGCCTGCTAACAAGGCAACCAGCATGAATTTGCGCTGCATGAATTCTCCAGAAAGCGATGAATAGGCATGATTGGCGGGTGAGAAAACAGCCGTTGATTCTTCAGACTACGTCTGCCTCAAACTGCGATGCAATGGCGTCAAGCGGCGCAACGGCCAGCAGACGCGCGCGTGTGAGCACCTTGCGCGCTAGGCCGGTGAGCGCCATGCCGGCCGCTTCGCTGAGCGGAACCCAGCGCCGCTTGCCGCCGGCTGCGGTCATCGCGTCCACGTCATCCTCTGGAACGGCGCGGATGCGCACGTAGTAGTTCACCTGCATGATGGCGTGGCGAACGTTCATGCGCAGCTCCGCGTCGGGAACGGCGGAATCGCGCAAAGCGGGCAGCTCCCAAAGCCCCGGCATCACGGTCTGCGCGGTCGCCCGCTGCTCCAGCAGCACCTCACGCCCCTGCACTCCCGGCTGCTGGCCCATGCGCACTGAAAGCGCGTGGCCAATCTCGCGGCTCAACATGCGCGGCCGCGGCAGGGTGTGGTGCTCGCC
>JBAUCP010000740.1:0-4018 GCA_049677625.1 Occallatibacter sp.
GGTTTCTCTTTCTAATGTGGATAACGCTCACCTGTCTGATTGCAGCCCGTAACGGACTGTCGGTCTCTTATCATCGGTCGCACTTTTTTGCGGCCTTCTGGCGTCATTGGCAATTTTATTCTTGACAGGCCTACACAATTGAGATTTTAATTCACTGCGAGCTTGGATAAGGATATCCAGACGGCAATTAAGGTCTGGGCCGCTCAAGAGCAGTGGCGGCGCAGGTAGAGCGGGAAAGCCGTCGTCACCCCGTCAGTCGATCTAAAGAGGAGGAAGTCATGAAGTTCTTCAACATCAGGAGGCAGTGGTTGCCGATTGCGGTCTTATTGGCAAGCGCCGCATCCGTTGCTTTTGGCCAGAACGCTCAACTCTCAGGCAAAGTGAGCGACCCGTCGGGCGCCGTAATATCCGGAGTTGAAATCACGATAACAAACACCGACAACGGAGCGAAAAGAAGGGTCGTCACGACTGAAGAGGGCCTCTATTCTGCCCCTTCCCTCCAGCCGGGTGATTACCGGTTAGTTGCTGTTAAGCAGGGCTTTAGGCCTTCGATTCGTGAAGGCTTTACGTTGCAAGTGAACGACGACGTGAGGCTCGACATGAAACTGGAGGTGGGCGCGACATCCGAACAGGTTGTCGTCACGGCCGATATTCCTCTGCTGCGCACGGACGATGCCGAGACCGGGGAAGTGATTGACAACCGACGCATCGAAGAGTTGCCCCAATACGATCGTAACGTGCTGGCTCTTGCCCACTTGGCCCCCGCGGTGAGCGGAATCGCAGAAAACCCTGAAACCCAGTCGAACGGCGGCGAATCCGACTTCCGAATCGCCGGCGGCCGGACCACGGGAAGCGAATACTACATTGACGGTATCCCTGTAACAGAAGGGTATTCGAAGAACCTCCCCCCTTCAGTGCCTTCACCCGAGGCAGTGCAAGAATTCAAAGTAGTCAGCAGCGGATTGTCGGCCGAATATGGACGGTTGTCCGGAGGCGCAGTGACAATCATTACCCGAGGCGGCAGCAACGAGTTTCATGGTTCGGCCTATGAGTTTGTCCAGAACCAATTGTTCAACGCCAACGATTACTTCAGCAATCTCTATGGCAAGCCAAAGGGTGTGTTCCATAACAACATCTTCGGAGGTTCCGTCGGCGGACCTGTCTTGCTCCCGAAGTTCTACAATGGGCACAATAAGAGTTTCTTCTTCCTGAACTATGAAGGGAAGCGCAATAGTTCCAGCAGCAACTTGGCCACTGCCAGTGTCCCGACGGCGGCTGAGCGCAATGGAGACTTTTCGGCCAGCACTGTAGAGTACAACGGCAACATCGTCCCGGTTAAGATATACGATCCAACCACCGGCGTAGTGCAGCCAGACGGTTCGATCAACCGCCAGCAGTTCTCTTACAATGGCGTGCTGAATGTCATTCCGCCGAACCGGATCGATGCGGTCGCTAAAGTTTACAACTCTTACTATCCGCTTCCCAACAAGGATGCCGTGGGCACCAACCATGAAAACAACTATGTTGGCACTGCATTGAGCGAATCGCGTAATGATCGCTGGACAGGGCGTTTCGACCAGATATGGTCTTCTAGAAACTCCTCCTATTTCACGATAACCTCCTACGATGATTTCAACGGCACTCCATCTTGGTTGGGGCCGATGGGCATAGCGAACGCACTCTCGCAGAATGCCAAGGCCGCTGCGTTTCATCACTTGTTCACCCTGAATCCGACGACCGTCCTGGAAGCGCACATAGGCGCGGTGCGCGATACCGGCCCGGACGATGGCTCGCTGGGCCCAATTGGTTATAGCTCGGTGTCGTCGAGCATTGACAGTTCCAAGTTTGGCTTCGGTGGAGATGTTAACGGCATCTTGGGCCAGACAGTTGGGCGAGCCCCCGATCTCTACACGCAAAATGATGTAAGCGACTTGGGGGGCGGCGGCGGCGCTCTCACATACGAAACCGATTTTCATGCCGGAGTGAGCGTGCAGAAACTGATGGGCCGGCATGACCTCAAAGTTGGATGGCAGGGCCACCGCTATTACACCAACCAATACATGGGCGGCAGCGTCTCTTTTACTTCCGACCCCACCCCGACCCAGTTCAACCCTGTCAATTACGACGGCAGCGGGACCCAATATGCGACCATGATGCTGGGCATCATCAGTGGCGGCGGTGGCAACCAATGGGCCGGGCCAGCCTCGCTGCAAACCGCTTACGGCCTGTACGGGCAAGACACCATGAAGCTGACCAAGAAGCTGACAGTGAGCGCTGGGATTCGCTGGGACTATGAGCCGCCACGCACGGAACGCTTTAACCGCCAGATTTTCTGGGACAGCAAGTACAAGTGGGATGTCTCGGCAGCCCCGGGCTTTAGTTGGCAAAACGATTTGGCCGAAGCAGGGGTGACTGACAGCATTCCCGAGCCACTATGGATGACCCAGGGTTTCCTTGGCCGGCCCGCTGTGATGGGCAGCACTGCATATCCTGGCCGCACCATTCAGGACACTCTGCGCGACCATTTTTCCCCGCATTTGGGCGTAGCCTACCAAATCTCGGACCAGACCGTAATACGCGCGAGCTATGGCTTGAACTGGATGTCAGTGATCGGCAACCGGTGGCTCAATGGCGCCGACTGGAACAACGGTTACGGCGATGCGATCAACATTCAGACGGGAACTTCAAACCAGGGTCTGACGTATAACTCAACCTTCGAAAATCCGACGCCGAACAACGTGGGATACATAGCAGAAAGTATTCGGGGGAACGAACAGTTAGCACTTAACACAGCCCTGGGGCAATGGTATCTGGCTCAGGCAATCGATACCTCAGAGGGCTATGAGCACGCATTCCAACTCGCGGTGCAGAGGCAAATTGGCAACGGTGCGCGGGCCTGGGTGTTTGAAATCAATGGTAGCGGCAATCTAGGCCGCAATCTGCCTTGGGCGCTCGGCAGGGGAGAAGAGATCCTTCAAAACGCTTACAACCTGATTGGGAAAGAGGGAACCAAGCTTTACCAGCAGGTAGACAATCCGGTCTACGGAATTGTCCCAACTCAGTATGGAGCCTGGGCCAACGCGGGACCGACCACACCACTGGGGGAAGTGCTCTTGAACAATCCGCTGTTTGGCCAAGCCTGGGTCAACGGTGAGGGAGGCGGTACGTCCAATTATTTCCAGGGGTATGTCCAGGCTGAGCACCGCTTCGGGAACGGCTATAGCTTCCTGGCCAGCTACACCGTGAGCAAGATGATGCAAGACACTGGAGCGCAATCGAACTGGGGCGGAGATTATGGCGGCAACGGCACCGGCGGGTACGATAGCAACGGCTATCCGCAAGCTGGCCTGGGCTTGAGCGACATCTACGCCGTAGCGCCCAACGACCGCACGCACCGCTTCCTGGCCAATTTTAGTTATGACTTGCCTTTCGGACGCGGCAGGCGCCTGCTTAATAGCCCCAGTGGGCTGGGCGGCGAATTGCTTGACAAGGCAGTTGGAGGCTGGACCATCGCTGATACCACCACCTACTGGTCCGGCGAACCTTTAGGGATCAGCGGAGTCAACGACAACTTCTGGTCAAGCATCAACCAAGGACGAGGGATGCGGGCCGTATTCAACAACATGAACTATAACAACAACGTTAGCGGGCATACCGCGATCTATGGTCCAAACGGGGGAATTACACCGTATTTCAAACCCGGTTCCTTTAGGAATCCCGTTGAACAGGAACTTGGCAATGTTCCTGCCCTGATATCCAATCTTCGTGGCCCCGGCTACAGCAATTGGGATATGGCCGCACTGAAGAACATTGGTCTGTGGTCAGAGTCAAGTAAGCTGCAGATTCGTGCCGAGGCATCGAACCTGTTTAACCACATGGACAGTTCTAACCCGGATGAAAATATAGGCGATGGCACCTTCGGCTATGTTACCTCGCAGCTAAACAGTCCACGCCGCCTGATGCTCGCAGCCAAGATCATCTTCTAGGAGCGAACCAAGCTCTATAACCGGGTGGCGGA
>JBAUCP010000741.1:0-1601 GCA_049677625.1 Occallatibacter sp.
GTGCGCGCTCCGCCTGCGGCAGCGAGTACCAGGCAGCGGCCAGCAAGTCCGCCTTCTGCCGCCAATCCAGCATGTCGGCGTAGTACTGCGGCAGCGGCGCGGTGGCGCCATTCTCCATTTTCGGAGGCTGCAGATGCAGCCGCTGCTGATATGCAAGAATTTTTGCCGGTGGCAGTACCGGGAGAATGATTGGCAACAGAATCGCGATGACAAGCACGTTCATCGCCACGTAAACGGGCGTGAGCCAGCGCCGCAACCAGGCCTTGCGGAAGAGAAGATCCCATGCGGCTGCGCCCGCGGCAAAATAGAGCGGATAAATGGCCGCAAGGTAATAGTTCTTGGCGTGCAGAATCATCATCAGGGGCAGATACAGCAGATAGGTCACACCCAGGAAGCGGAACGCCTGAGCCGCCCGGCTGAAGAGCAGCCACAGAATGCCTCCCACCCACAACGGCGCCATCAGAGGACCGAAGGCGAGCATCTGATCCAGCACAAACGCGAGGGGGCCTACACGAACGTTCTTGCCGTTAATCTGATCGTTGTGCAGCAGCTCGAGCGTTGCCCAGTGGTGGTGCATCTCCCACAGCAGATTGGGCAGAATCAGCACGGCCAGGAGCGCAAGGCCGGTCGGGAACCATTTCGAAGCCAGTAACTTTCTCTGGCTGGTCATCAACAGCGCGGCCAGCAGACAGGTGAGGAAGAAAACCTCGTTCCACTTGTTTTCGAGGCCCAGGCCAGCCGTCACGCCCAGCAGCACCCACCACAACGCCACTGTACGGCCACTGCGAATGCCGCGACCGGCCAGCCGTGCCAGCTCGATTGTCGCCAGCGCCACCGTCATCCAGAAGACCGGCTCAAAGGTGCTCGTCGAAAAGGTCGCATCGGTGCCCATCACCATGGGCGCCAGCAGAATCCCCGTCATTGCCAGCGCTTGCGCCCAGCGCGAAGCGCCCATCCGCCATGCCAGCAGCCCCGTCATCGCAACTTCCGCGGCGCCCGCCAGCGAGGCAAAGGTCCGGAACAGGGCCAGCGATTGCAAGCCAAACAGGGACTCCGAAATGCGCGCGACCAAAGGAATGATGGGTGGCTGATCCACATACCCCCAGGCCAGATGCCGGCCGCACACGATGAAATACAACTCGTCACGAAAAATGCCGTACCCTGCATGTTGGATCGTTATCTGGCCCAGCGTTGACAGAACATACTTCAGCAGGCCAAACCCTACCGCCAGCCACAATGCGCCCTTCACCGATACCGCGGTAAATTCCTGCGGCTCCGCAATTCCCGTTTCAGTCGTCACCCCGGTCGTGCCTCCATCGCCGCGTACAAATATACCGCCAACATTGATCGCTACGCATAGCTTATCCCTGGTGTTCCGCGATCATGTATCCCTGAACCCGAAAGAGCGAATTGGACGTTGATTGGTGCCAATTCGCCAATGCGCTCATCGAGCCAGATTAATACCGGAAAGTCGACTAGAACGAAGCCGCTGCGGCGGCGGACGCTTCCGCGTGCGGCAGTACCAGCTTTTGTGGCCGCCGGGGTAGTTTGGTTCGCAGAGAAGGAGGATTCTCTGTGAACCAACTACGTCAGCTCATGCT
>JBAUCP010000742.1:0-9673 GCA_049677625.1 Occallatibacter sp.
TCAGTGGACTCCGCATAACGCGGGGTTCATGGCCATCGACCGCATCGCCCAGCAAGAGGGCGTTGTGGTTCAGAACCGGCGCTCCAGGGCGCTCACCGCAACCTGCCGCATGGCCGGGCGCGAGGTGATCCTGGCCAGGCCGGAGACGTTTATGAACCTGAGCGGGCTTGCGGTAGCCGCTCTGGTTCGGGAGTTTGAGGTTGACCCGGCGCGGGATCTGCTCGTGATCCATGACGAGCTCGATCTGGTGCTGGGCACCTTCAAGATCAGGGAACGGGGTTCGCCGGCCGGGCATAACGGAGCCCGCAGCGTAACCAGCGCCCTGGGAACACAGGAGTGGCTGCGCTTGCGCATCGGCGTTGGACTCAATCTTCCACCGGAGGCGATAGCTGCCGGGGGAAGACGTCCGGGTAGAGATTATCTGCTCTCGCCCATGCGCAAGGCCGATCTGGCGGTCCTGGACGAAGTGCTGGACAAAGTGGCCACGGCCACGCGGCGCATCATTCAGGAGGGTCCGGGACCGGCAATGAACGAGTTCAACAGGAAAGACAGGGATCAGGGATCAGGGAACAGGGATCAGGACTAGGACCGGTTGCATAAATGGTGTTTTGAAAGGGCACGGCTTTAAAGCCTGCCCTGAGCGAAGTCGAAGGGTGCCGCCAAGGGTGCATAAAATTCGGGGCTTTAGCCTCTGAGGGATGTCTTTTCAAAGGTCGAGCATGATTTATGCAACCAGTTCTAGAGCGCGTTTCAAAGTTTGTTTTGTTCGAAAAATCCGCTTTGTAACAGGGCACGACTTGATCGGGGTCCCCAACAAGCGGTCAGTGCTTGTTGGGGTGATCTTCAGTCGTGCCGATAGTTGGGTGCTGGATGCAGTCAAGCTCCAGCGGAAAAGGAATACCGATGTCGCGTTTGTATGAGGTTATGTTCATTGTTCGGCCGGATATGGCCGAAGAGGAAGTAGACAAATTGATCGCGGGCTTTTCCACCACCGTCACCAACGGCGGCGGCGTGGTCAAGACGGTCGAGAAGATGGGCCGCCGCAAGCTCGCCTACATGGTGCGCAAATTTAACGATGGCAACTACGTTCTGCTCACCATTGAGGCCAACGGCGCGGTGGTGCTCGAGCTGGAGCGCCGGCTGCGCGTTACCGAGCCGGTGATCAAGTTCATCACCGTGCGCATGGATGAGGAAGAAAAGCGCCTGGCCAAGGTAAGGGCGCTGCGCGGCACACGGCGCAAGGTGAGTGCGGAGCCCGTTGCCCCAGCGTTTGTTGCGGCTCCAGCTCCTGCGCCGGCGCCGGCACCGGCACCCGCTCCGGCCGAAGTCGCCGAGCCCGCTCAAGCCACCGTCTAGCTCAGCTGCCGTTCATTGCCGCTGCCTGCCCATGGGTCTGGCGTGGCCGCAAATCCGTCCCGCGTCCCTCTGGGGGCACGGCGGGACCGAAAACAAGTGAAGAGGAAACACTATGCCTGAAGAAACACAAGCAAAGGCGCCCGAGAGCGGCGCACCTGCAGGTCATCAAGGAGCACCTGGTCCGCGTGGACCCGGCAGACCGGGCGGCGGCCCTGGCGGCCGCGGCAAGTTCTTCCGCCGCAAGAAGGTCTGCAAGTTCTGCACCGAGAAGATCGATGCGATTCCTTACCGCGACGTGCGGCTGCTGCAGCAGTTTGTGGCCGAGCGCGGCAAGATCGTTCCCCGGCGGCTCACCGGCGTTTGCACCACGCACCAGCGCCGTCTGACCCGCGCCATCAAGCAGGCCCGCAACATCGCTCTGCTTCCCTTCGCCACGCGGCACTAAGTCTATGGCAGGTACAGCCATAAAGCTGTTATCCTGAGCGACCGGACGCTGGCCCTGAACAAAGTGAAGGGGAAGCTGTAGGGAGTCGAAAGCCTGCCCTGAGCCTGTCGAAGGGGACCTGCATTTCGGTATCAATCACCGCTGCTCTAGTCCAAAAGACGAGAGCACCAGCGGTGCCGCACATTTGGAGAATTTCCATGGAAGTCATTCTGAAGGAAGACGTAGCCAACCTGGGCCTGCGCGGAGAAGTGGTGAAGGTGGCCGACGGCTACGCGCGCAATTTTCTGCTGCCGCGCAAACTCGCGCTGCAGGCCACTGCAAACAACAAGGCCGTCATCGAGCAGATGAAGGCCGCCGCCGCACGCCGCTCCGCCACAGAGAAGGCGCAGGCGGAGGAGTGGGTCGCCAAGCTCGATCCGGTGGTGCTCAGCTTTACCCGCAAGGCGGGCGAGCAGGGCCATCTCTTCGGCTCGGTCACCTCGGCTGATATTGCCTCCGATCTGGCCGCCAAGGGCTTCGAGGTGGATCGCCGCAAAATTCAGTTGGGCGAGCCGCTCAAGAGCCTGGGCGAGTTCACCGTGCCCATCCGGCTGCACCGCGAGGTGACCGCGCGCGTGCGCGTCAAGGTGCTGGCCGAGGCCGGCTCCGAACCGGATGCTGCCACCGAAGCCGCCGCGCCTGCCGCTGAGCCGGCGAAGGAAGAAACGGCCGCCGAGTAACTCCGCTCTGCCGTCACGCGCCCGCCTTCCGCGCGCCGGGAGGCGGGTGCATGCTCTATCTGGACGCTTGAGCGGGTCTGCACCATCCCCTCCCTGAAAGAGAAGGGCGCGATGTTGTTTGAAGACCGCAGAGACGCGGGACGGGCGCTGGCCCGGCTTGTGGCCACGCTGCCAAATCTGCACGGGGCCGTTGTGCTCGGACTCCCGCGCGGCGGCGTCCCGGTCGCCTTCGAGGTAGCCCGCGCTCTCAACCTTCCGCTGGACATTCTGGTCGTTCGAAAACTGCGCGCCCCGTGGCAGAAAGAGCTCGCCATAGGCGCAATTGCGAGCGGCGGCGTGCTGGTGGCCAATCCCGAAGTTCTTCGCGCCCTGCGCATCTCCGATGCGGCGCTGCGCGCGCTAGCCGATCGGGAGATGCCGGAGCTCGAGCGCTCTGAGCGCGCCTACCGCGGCCAGTATCCTCCGCTCGAGATCGACGGACGCACCGCCATCCTGGTCGACGACGGTCTTGCCACCGGCGCATCCATGCGGGCGGCAGCGCGCGCGGTGCGGCTGCGAGCCGGCCGCGTGGTCATTGCGGCTCCCGTTGGCGAAGAGAGTACCCTGCGCGAGCTCGAGGGCGAAGCGAACCAGATTCTCTGCGTCTCAGTTCCGCAGCCGTTCGATGCGGTAGGCCGGTTTTACCAGGATTTTCGGCCCACCAGCAACGAAGAGGTCTGCGCGCTGCTGGCGCAGGCGCGCCAGGCAATCGCATGAACAGATTCGGTCGACGCAACTGGCTCCCATTCTGTATCGACGAGGAGAATCCAGCATCATCTACAAGGCGAATCCAGCATCTCCTCCCGGATGGAGATTGCAAGGCCGGTCCGGCGTTACCTCCCGGAGGGAGGCTGTGAAAATAGCCCAGGGTGGAGCGCAGCGAAACCCTGGGACCCGACCGCAATCCCCATCCGCCGCCCTGTAAGGGCGGCTCGAACCCGGAGCCAGCCTCTATCGGATTCGGCGTAATCGAGATCAATTCGAAACCATCGCCAGCGGCTTTCCACGGTCGGTCTTGAGCGTAGGCACCGCGGCCAGCAGGCTCTTCGTATACTCGCTCTCAGGATTGGTAAGCAGCCGCGCCGCGGCTCCCGTCTCCACAATCTGCCCCGCGCGCATCACGGTCATGCGGCCAGCCACCTGGCCCACTACGGCCAGATCGTGCGAGATAAACAGCATCGCAAGCCCGTAATCGCGCTGCAGTTCCTTGAGCAGCGACAAAATCTGCGCCTGCACCGTCACGTCGAGCGCGGTGGTGGGCTCATCGGCGATCAGCAGACGCGGCCGGTTGATGAGCGCCATGGCGATGAGAATGCGCTGCCGCTGCCCGCCTGAAAACTGGTGTGGAAAATCGCCATAGCGCCGCGCCGCATCCGGAATCGCCACCTCTTCGAGCGCTCGAATGGATTTGCGCTTTGCCTCGCGCGCGGTCAGCGAGCTGTCATGCGCCGCCGCGCACTCCGCCACCTGGCGGCCAATCGACATGACCGGATTGAGCGCCGTCATCGGTTCCTGGAAGATCATGGCGATCTGGCTTCCGCGAATCCGGCGCAGCACCGGCTGCGGCTGCTGCACCAGGTCGATTGCGCCGTCTGCTTTTGCGCCGCGCCAAAGAATTTGCCCCTCCACGCGCGCCACCGGACCTAGCAGTCCCAGAACCGCGAGAGCAATCGTGCTCTTGCCCGACCCCGACTCACCCACCAGCCCCAGCACTTCCCCTTCGTCCACGCGCAGGCTCACGCCGCGCACCGCCTCGGTCGCGCCAAAGCGGATTTGCAAATCGCGTACCTCGAGCGAAGCGCCCATGGAGCCATCGTATTCCATGACCCTCGCGCGACTATGATGAACCTGTTGCTGAACGTAGCGCCGCGTTTACTTCCCTCCCGTAGCCGTCTCCTCGCGAGAAATCGTCACCGGCCCCAGCAGGCCCGACTCCTGCAGAGGCGAAGTCGCCTTGTAGGGCTTCACGGTTGTGAAGGTGTACTTGATCTTCGCATCCGGCTGCTGATCGCCGATCAGGCGGTTGACCCATGCGTCGGTCACCTTGATCGTGAGTTCGTTCGCGCCGGGCTTCAATGCGCCGGTCGCGTCCACGCGATACGGCGTGTGCCAAACCTCGCCAAGCGGCTTGCCGTTCACCGCGACCTCGGCCAGGTTCTTCACGCCGCCCAGGTCGATCCACAGATGCGCGCCCTTCGTGAACCAATCCGCTGGAGCGGTAATGGTCTTGGTGTAGGTGCCGGTCCCTGAGAAGTATTTGACCCCGGGATCGGAGTTGGTGCTCCACGACGCGAGATCATCCAGCGTGATCGACGCCGGCGCGCCCCAGTTGGGCGGGAAAGCGACCTGCCAGGAACCATCCAGCGTGGCCAGATGAGTCGCAGTCACGGCAGGCAGCGTGCGCGAGGCCGCGGCGGTCGGCGTGCGGAAGACCACGAAGACCGTGCCCCAGGGCTCGAGCGAAAGCGGCACGGTGGTGCGGCCATCGGCGATGGTGAACGATGCCGGCTCGGTCTTGCCCGTATCGGGGTGCCACAGCTCGGGCGCTTTGCCGGTGACGCGGAAGGTTGCATCCACCTGCTCGCTGTGCGGGTTGCGGTTGTCCACAAAGTAGAGATCGCCGCTAGCAAGCTTGCGATGAGCGAAGAGCAGGCGCGTATCGGCCTCCGGCTTGGTGTAGTCGAAGTCCGGCGCTACATTCAAAGCAGTGAGAGCGTCAGCGAGACTTGATCCGGCGTAGACCGTGCCTTTGCCTACCTTGTGCACACCGGTTCCGTCGCCGAACAATTCATCGCTCAGCTTTGTGAACTCCGCCTGATCGTCGGCCAGGCTGGGATCGTCAGCCGGCTTGGGTCCGGCAACGACTGCGCCGTCAACGGCCAGCTTGTGAATGGCCCTGAGAACTGGCAATGGCATGTGGGTGCTGTATGGATCGAGCCCGAGAATGCGATAGCTCGTTCCGCCCGGCGTGTGGATGCGGCCGTTCACCACGCTCAGCTCGTGGATCAGCGCATCGGCATTGATGTAATCGAAGCCGTAGCCGGCGGGAACATCGGGGGATTTATCGGCGAAGATCGCGGTCAGGTTCGAGTCTTCGCCGTAGAAGTACACGATGTCCGCGCCAAAGTGCCCCTGCTGCAACAGGAAGCTGCAGCGCGCGATGTAAGTGATCCACGGCCCGGCCTCCTCGGCCCAGGTGTCGTTGCGATTGAACCACTGGCCGAAGGGTCCGAGCGTGAGCCCCGGCTTCTTGTCCACCAGCGGCTGATGCGCGGACTCGTGAATCATAAAGCGGTTGATGCCGTTAAGCAGCTCCTGGTCGGCGGTGGGCTTGAGCGTGGCGGGCGACCAGGCCCACGGGCCCGCGGCCGCGGTCATCGACTCCGCCGCCGCGATGTTCTGGCCGTAGATATGAGCCACAGACGCCGACTCGCGATCGTCGGCGTTGTATCCGTACTGCTCCTTGTTCACGCCCGGAGTCTGCGTCCACATGGCGCTCATCGGAACTTCGTTGAACTTCTTCACTTCCATTCCGTCAGCCACAAATGCACGCCCCGATTCGTGCGATTCGCCGTAGTGGCCCATGTGCCACTCGTGCAGCGTGGCCTCCAACTGGCCGTAGTGCTCGTTGGCGATCAGGTCGGAGATCGTCTTGCGGAAATCCCACAGGAAGCGGTCGCTGGCCTCCGCGCTAACCACCACCTCGCCGGTGAGCACGGGCATCCACGGCGTCGGGTCATAGCCGCGCAGTCTCTTGAAATCGGCGATCATGTTGTCGGTCCAGTTCTGCGAGCCGGCCTCCCAACTGTCGTTGACCACGTAGCGAATGCCGCGCGCGCCTATCAGGTCAGGCCCCACGGTCTTCTTGTAGCTGTCGAGATACGTCTCCATATACTGCTTCACGTAGCGATGATCGAGCTTGTCCACTTCGAGGCCAGTTGCTTCCGCAGTGGCCGGGTGATTGGTAATGCCCAGCAGCGAGTAGCCAAAGCGCAGCACCACCCAGTCGCCGGCGGGCGGTGTCCAGTCCAGCGTTCCGTCGGGATGCATCTTCGCAGTAAGGTCGATCACATCGGATTTGGCGACTGCGTCCGCCGGATCGACCGCAGGCGTGGCAAAGCTGTAGAGATCGGGCTCGGTGGTAAAGGCGGCCTTCTCTTCAAAGCGGTTGACCCGCGCGCCGGGGTGCAGAACCAGCTCGGCAATCTCGTAGTCGGTGGGCTTCGGACCGAACCGGATCCCGAGAGATGCGGGATCGATGCCCTCAGCCCACGCCGGCATCGGCGGCGGAGGCGTGCGCTTGAATGTGACGCGGAAGTAGCGCGCCGTGACCGCCGGAAACGAGATGGTGTGCTCCGGTGCGCTGCCGCCGGAAAGCTTGGCCACCGGGCGGAAGTTCTGGCCGTCGTCGCTGGCTTCGAGTTCCTTATCCGGAGAGCCCATGCCCGCAATCATCGCGGCGATCCGATTGGGTTCCCTGATGACAAAGGTGATGGCGCGTATGGTCTGCGGCTGGTCGAACTCGTATTGAATCCACGAGCTCTCGCCCGCCGCGGGGATGGGCAGCTTGGCGGTCTTTTCCAGATCCCCGTCGCTCAAGAGCGCGAAGTCGGGCGAGCCGCCGCTTGCCGTCATCGTCGGGTGTAGCGACTCAAGGGATACATCGCTCGCCGGCCGGCGATACGCGACCACGACTGAGTCCGCGTAGAAGTGCGGAGCCGGCTTGGAACCCGGCGGCGGCTCGAGCATGTCCTGGATTCCGATATTTTGAAATGCGCCGGTATTCGACGGCGGCGCGGTGAGCTTGCCGGTGAAGGGTGTTCCGCCTTCAACGAGCGTCTCGCTCCACACATACTTCTTCATCCCCTGCGATGGAGGCACCCATGGTCCGCCCGACTCGCTCCAGCCCGGCGAGCCGGCGATGGCTTCTTCCATGCCCAACTGATCGGCGAGGGTGGTGGCGTATTTGAAGGCGTGCTGCCAGTCGGGAGTCATGTAGGCCAGCCGCTTGTCCACCACCTGCGGCGTAGACAGGGCTGCATCGAAGTTCTGAAAGCCGGCCAGCCCGACGCGGTGCATCCACTCGAGATCGAGCTTGATGCCCGCTTCGGTGATGTTGCCGTTCATCCAGTGCCACCAGACGCGCGGCCTTGCGCTCTGCGGCGGCTGCTCAAATCCCTGTTCCAGGCTCGGTCCCGCCGCCGGTTTGGCCGGTTGCGGCTGTTGCGCCATGCCTGTACCCGCCATTGCCGCTGCAAGAAATAAGGACATCACCCCGATTGCGATCCTGCTTCCCTTCATTGTTCTCTCCTTCTTGCATGGAATGGCTGCCGCCGTCCTGAAGCCGGTATGGTCAGATTGCACACGGTGCATTTTATGTGAATCATGGCTGCTCCGGCTCCGATGCTGCCGCTGCGTCCAGTTTTTGCGGCGTCACTTCGTCAGTCGCGCTGGGCGGGCGAAGCGTGGCCGGCGTCACGCTATGAATCCTGCGGAAGGCGGCGAGCGCCTTCGCCTGGCCTTCCTTGTCTCCGGCAGCGCGATCGGCACGCGCCAGCCGGTACCACGCCACCTCATCGTCAGGCCGCAAGCGGGTTGCGCGTTCGAGCAGCGGAACGGCCTGTTGCGCTGCCTGGCTTTCGAGATACACGCCGGCCAGCCCGACCAGCGCCTCTTCAAAATCGGGAAAGCGCTGCAGCACCTGTTCGTATTGCTTGCGCGCCGCGTCCAGATTGCCGAGATCGGCCTGAAGATTCGCGCGCTCATAGCCGGAGTTGCCGTTGCCTGGGTCCGTGGCCAGCTCGGCGGTGAACTCGCGCATGGCGGCGTCGCGGTCATCGGGCTTCTGTGTCTCTCTGAAGCGTGCCAGGTAGACGCGGCCAAGCCGGTAGTGGATGCCGGGGCGGTTGGGATCGATTTCGAGCACGTGATTGAATGCGGCGATCGCCGCGTCGTAGTCCTTCTGGCTCTCGTTGGCCTCGCCCTGCGCCTGCAGCATCCAGACGGAATTCGGAGCCTTGTCGTGCAGCTCCTCCATCACGATGTAGGCAAAGTTCCCGTAGATGCGGCCGGTGTGGTAGAGAATTTCCGGATCGTCCGGATAAAGCCGGTTGAGTTCGAGCGCCGTCTCCACCGCATCGGAGTCGCGGCCCAGGCCGGTGTAAGCGCGCAGAAGCTGCAGTCCGCACATGCGGCGCACCTCAGCGTCCGCAGTCTGTTTGAAGCCTTT
Source organism: Occallatibacter sp. (assembly GCA_049677625.1). GTDB lineage: Bacteria > Acidobacteriota > Terriglobia > Terriglobales > Acidobacteriaceae > Telmatobacter. Next base: position 8,789 of record JBAUCP010000742.1, read on the forward strand.
TTCGAGGCCGGGCAGCGCCTGCTCGAATTTACCCGTCTCAGCCAGCGAGAGCGCCAGCAGGCTGTCGAGCCGTGGCAGGCTCGGCTTGAGCTTCTGCGCCGTGCGCACTTCGCGAATCGCTTCCTCGTATTCGCGCTGCTGAAAGCAGATGGCAGCCAGCGTGGCGTGCACCTCGGCCACACCGGGTTGAAGTTTTGCAAGCTTTTCAAAATCGGCCTGCGCCGCGGCGTAGTGGCCCTGGGCAAGAGCCTGCTGACCTTCGTCGGCGTAGTTCGCCGCCTCAGCGTCAGAGCCCGCCTGCGCCAAAACCACAATCGGGTAGAAGCACACTATCACCAGCACACCGGCCAGTCTAGAGCAGTTCTCCAATTTGCGTGCCCTGGCGAGTTTCGTGCAAGGTGGTTTTTTCTTGAGAAAAAAGCCACTCGGCATCCCGCCTTCGGGGCACATCAATTGGAGAACTGCTATAAGTCGGAGAGCAATCATCCAGCGAGTGTAACTCCCGAGTCGAAAAATTCCGCCCCGCCGGAGAGGCGTGGCGGAGTAGAGGTAGGTGAAGGGCTATCCAAGGTCAGAAAGTGATCTTTCCGCCGAGCTGAAGGATTCGGGAATCCGATCCACTTGTAATCAGGCCCGCAGTGGAGGAGCCCACGGTGTTCGAGACGGTAGCGTTGCCCGACGATCCCGCGACGAGCAGGCCGCCCACATCGCCGGCGTACTGGTGATGGTTGAAGGTGTTAAACGCATCCGCCTTAAACATGAATTTAGCTCTTTCACCAAGCGAGAACCCCTTGCCGATACTCATGTCCCAGTTGTTGATGCCCGGCTGGGTCAGAATGTTACGTCCTGTGTCCCCATACGTGCCAAGTGCAGGCTGAGTAAAGC
>JBAUCP010000743.1:0-7796 GCA_049677625.1 Occallatibacter sp.
GAGCAGCCGAAGCGGATGTGGCGCGCGGTCTTCTCCATGCGCTCGCGCGCGTCGCCGGCAGGCCGCCGCCTGCGGCCCCACTCGCCGGTAAGCCGGCGCAGGATGGTGTTGGCCACGACCGCCGGAAAGGCCAGGTTGAGCAGCCCCGAGCTGTGCGGCATGCGGATCTCGAAGCTCAGGCAGAGGGTCTTTTCGGTCACCGACATGATGCGCGCCACCTGGGTCTGCATCTGGCGGCGCTCGTAGTTGAAGCTCAGCCCCACCGGCTGCCAGGCCGCGGTCAGCTCGCGGCAGATGATATCGACCACGCTGCCCAGAATCGACTCCTCGATGTCGGTCAGCTCGCGCAGCGCGCCCTCCTTGCCGTCGCCGCCCAAGAGCAGATCGATGATGGGCGGCGCCAGGCCCAGATCGAGCTGCAGGACAGAGAGCGCCCCCAGCGGCTCCAGACGCACCGAGGCTACATAGCTGATCTCCGGGATTCTCAAAAGAAATTCATTAAACTGAATCTGCTCGGCCGAGACCAGGTTGACCTGAAAGCGGGTGCGCAGCCACGCGGCGAGGTTGTGGGTGAGGTTGCGCGCGAACAGGTCGTTGAGCATGCTGATGGCGCGCAACTGGTCGGTCGAGATCTGGCCCGCGGAGGAGAAGTTGTAGGGGACGACCTTGGCGCGCACCCCAGCCTGAGCCACCTCCGGCGTGGCGCTGCGCGCCGCCTCAAAGAGTGCGTCGATCTCGTCCTGCTTGAGTGTCTTCTCCATCGATGCTCCGTTCCGCGTTCTGATCCGTTCAGGGTCTAGGCAGTGTTTGGCGAATCAAACAGATTTCCGAAGTGCAGCCAGAAAGTATCCCTCAGGGGCTAGGCAGTGTTCGATGAATCGAATTCGTTGAATCATGCGGACGAAAAGCGTACCTCAGGGGCTAAAGCCCTCACTCATTCAGCGGACCTTTGCGGCACGACTAAAGTCGTGCCCTTTCAAAACAGCTCACACGACGTCCTGCAGAGTCTTCACTTGCCCAGGTCACCCGGCAGGGCGGCGGTTGCGCTCGGGCGGCTTGCGCCCGGCAGTGTTCTTCTCGAAGGCTCCGCGCGCGGCCAGGTCCTTGAGCGCGGCGCGCAGATGGACCACGGCCGAGGCGTGCACCTGCGAGACCCGCGACTCGACCACGCCCAGCGCCAGGCCGATCTCGCGCATGGTCATCTCCTCGTAGTAGTAGAGGGTCATCACCAGCCGCTCGCGGTCGGGCAGATGGGCGATGGCGTCGGTCAATCTCTCCTGCAGCTCGCCCTTCAGGCAGCGGAAGAGCGGGTCTTCCTCGGGCTTGCCCGGCACATAGGCCAGCTCCTCGTCGCCCGACTCCTCGTTGCGCTCCATGTGCAGCGTGCCGATCTCCAGACCCTTGAGCTCGCCCAGCAACTGCTGGTACTCCTCCAGGCTCACGTTCAGCTCGCCGGCCACCTCGGATTCGCCCGGCGCGCGGCCCATCCGCGCCGTGAGCACGCGGATCGCTTCTTCCACCGCGCGGCCCTTGCGGCGCAGCTCGCGCGGGCTCCAGTCGAGGGTGCGCAGGCTATCGAGGATCGCGCCGCGGATGCGGAACTGCGCGTAGCTGCGGAACTGCACCTTCTTGTCGGGATCGAACTTGGAGAAGGCGTCCATGAGGCCGACCACGCCGGCCGAGACCAGGTCCTCGATATCGACGTGCTGGGGAAGCCGCTCGTGGATGCGGCGGGCGAGAAAGCGCACCACGGGCAGGTGCTCGAGCAGAATCTTTTCCTGCTCGACGCTCAGCCCCGCCGACGGCGGCGCCGAGGGCGGATAGCCGTTCTCGGCAGTGCTCCGGCGCACGGTTCTCTGAACCCCTTGAGCGGTTCCCGCTTCAGTTCCCATGGCTCCCCATCCCCCGTCAGACCTAAATAGCTCTCTATGCAATCGTTTAACGCACTGTGCCCACAGGCCGAAGCCGGATCTCGGACGGAATCTCCCCGGCTGAGACCACCGCCAGACGAGGCAATACCGGCTCGAGCCATCGCTTGACGTAATAGCGGGCTGGACTGGGACAAAGCAGCACGGGCAGTGCCGCAGAAGAGGCAGAACCAATAAGTTGTCTCACAGAATCGGTCAGGCGGCGGACCACCGGCGTGGCCGGAACGGCCGCGGCGGCGAGCAGGCGCTGGCCGGTCTCGGGCGCCAGCGCGTTCAAAATCTCGTCCTCCAGGCCATGGTCGAGCAGCAGCACCGGAAGCTGGCCATCGGCGTCGAGCAGCGGCCGGATCAGCCGCCTGCCCAGGGCCTGGCGCGCGGCCTCGACCAGCGCCACCAGATTCTTGTTCACCGCCGCGGTCTCAAGCAGCGCCTCGAGGATCGCGCCCAGGTCGCGGATGGAGACCCGCTCCCGCAGCAACTGTTCGAGAACCCGGCCCACTTCGCCCAAAGTCAACAGCTTGGGCACCAGCTCTTCCATCAGTTTTGGATGGGAGTCGTTGAGAGCGTCCATGAGCCGCTTGATCTCGGCGCGGCTCAAGAGCTCCCAGGCGTGGCGGCGGATGAGCTCGCCGAGATGGGTGGTGATGACCGTGGTCGGGTCGACCACCGAGTAGCCGGCGGCCACGGCCTGTTCTTCTAAGTTGGGCGCGATCCAGATGGCGGGCACGCCGAAGGCCGGCTCGCGGGTCTCTTTGCCGGTGAGCGGACGCCGGCCGGGCTCCGCGGAGACGGCCAGAAGCTGCGTGCCCTCGGTCTGCCAGCGGCCGATCTCGATGCCGCGCAGCGAGAACAGGTACTCGCGCGGCCTGAGGCGCAGGTTGTCCGAGATATGGATGGGCGGAATCAGGAAGCCCATCTCCGACGAGAGGTGCCGGCGCAGGGAGCGGACCCGGTTGAGCAACTGCCCGCCCTGCTTCTCGTCGACCAGCGGGATGAGCTGGAAGCCGATCTCCAGAGTCAGGTCCTCGAGCTTGAGCAGCCCGGCCATCTCCGCTGCCGGCTGCAGCGCGGCCTTCTTCTTTTCCCCGGCCGCGGCCTCGGCCGTGACCGCGGCGGGAACCCGCGCAGAGACCCGCCGCCCGCCCCATACGAGCGTGCCGGCGACGGCCAGGAAGGTGAACTTGGGCAGCCCGGGGATAAGGCACATGCCGGCCGAGACCGCCGCAGCCATATAAAGCGTGGCCGGCCGGGCCAGCAGTTGCTGCTGAATCTCTCCGCCCAGCATGCCGGAGGAGTTGGCGCGGGTGAGGGTGATGCCGCCGGCGACCGAGACCAGAAGCGAGGGGATCAACGTCACCAGGCCGTCGCCCACCGTGAGCACGGTGTAAGTGCGCGCCGCCTCGGCCAGGGCGACCCCCTGCTGCAGGGTGCCGATCAGCAGGCCGGCGATGATGTTGATGGCGGTAATCAGGATGGTGGCCAGCGAGTCGCGCTGGTTGAAGCGCGCCGCGCCGTCCATGGCGCCGTAGAACTCGGCCTCGCGGGCGATGGCCTGACGGCGGCGGCGGGCTTCGGCCTCGTCGATCATGCCGGCGTTCATGTCGGCGTCGATGGCCATCTGCTTGCCGGGCAGCGCGTCGAGGGTGAACCGCGCCGTGACCTCGGCGGTGCGCACGGCGCCGTGCGAGACGACGAGAAATTGGATGGCGACCAAAGCCAGAAAAAGCACGAAGCCGACGACATAATTGCCGCCGACGACAAACTGCCCGAAGGCCTCGATGACTTTGCCGGCCGCGGCCGTGCCCTCGGAGCCATGCAGCAGGATGCGGCGGCTGGAGGCGATGTTGAGCGCCAGGCGGAAGAGCGTGAGCAGCAACAGCAGGGTGGGAAAGACCGAGAGCTCGACGGCGCGGCGGATCTGGACCGCGGAGAGAAAGACGATGATCGAGGCGGCCATGGAGATGGCCAGCAGGAAGTCGAGCCCCGCGGCCGGAAGCGGCACCAGCATGACGAAGATCACGCTGATCGCCGCCAGCGGCAGCATGTACTCGCGCAGCCGCCCGAAGAATGCGGAGATCGGGCCGGTCTGCGCCGGCGCGGCGGCGGCGAGCGGTGCGGCAAGCGTGGTGCTCATCGCGGCGATCCTCCATGTGTACCGGCTTGTGGTCCAGCTTGCGGTCCAGCCTGGGGTCGGGCCTGAGATTGCGCCTGGGACCGGACTTGCGCGCGTGCCTGGGCCTCGCGATGGCGCCGCTCGCGCAGCTCGGCCTCCACGCGCTGGCGGTAGAGATAGGCCAGGATCGAGGCCACGGCGGCGTAGAGCTCGACCGGGATGGCCTGTCCGACCTCGACCGAGCGGTAGAGCGAGCGGGCCAGCGGCGGGTTCTCGATGATGGGCACGCCCGCCCAGCGGGCCTCGGCCTTGATCTCCTCGGCCAGGATGTTGCGGCCCTTGGCCACGACCTTGGGCGCTTCCATGGTGGCGAAGTCGAAGCCCAGCGCCACGGCATAATGCGTAGGGTTGGTGAGCACGACCGCGGCTTTGGCCACGTCGGCCTTGACGCGGCGGCGGCGCATCTGGCGCTGCAGGCCGCGGATGCGGCTGCGAATCTGGGGACTGCCTTCGGTCTCCTTGTACTCGTCGCGCAGGTCCTGGCGGCTCATCTTCAGGCGCGACTCGCGGCTCTGCCACTCGACCAGATAGTCGATGGCCGACCAGGCGAAGAGCAGCCAGGCCGCGGCCTCCAGCAGTCCGTAGACATCGGAGCCGAGCAGCCCCAGCCGGGCCGTCGAAAACGGCGGGATGGTCAACTGGCGGCCGATGCGCTGCGCGGCGAAGACCCCCAGCAGCGCCGCGGGCAGCAGCGATTTGCTCAGCCGGGCCACGGCGCGCAGCGAAAACAGATTCTGGATATTCGAGACCGGGTTGATGCGCCCCGGCTTGAAGGCGAGTGTGGAGGGATGGAAGGAGAGTCCGCCGGTCTGCAGGATGCCGACGCAGAAGACCGCGCCGACCATGACCGACATGGCCATGGCCGTAGGTCCGAGCACGCTCAGCGCCAGCCGGCGCAGCGCAACCAGGGTGGGCTGGAGGGTTTGAGGCTCCCAGCGCGACGGGAACCCGAGGGGGAGAAACGCAGCGAAGGCGGTCTGCCAGGCCGCGAACGCGCGCGGCCCCAGGCTGCCCAACGCCAGCACGGCGGCCAGGGTGCCGGCCGAGCCCGAAAGCTCGCGGCTGTGCAGGATGTCGCCTTCCCGGTGCGCCTTCTGGCGGCGATGTTGGGTGGCCTGTTCGGTGCGCTCGCCGGGCATTTCAGCCTCCCAGTCCGGCAGTGGCGGTGTGCGCCGCGATCAGCCGCTCGGCCATGTCGAGCAGGCCGGCGAAACGCGCCTCAATGAACCGCGGCCAGAGCTCGAGCGAGCCGAGAAGAATGGTGAATCCGGTGACGGTCTTGAGGGGCACGGTGATGGACACGACCGGCAACTGCGGGCTGAGCTTGCCCACCAGCGAAACGGCAATCTCGACCAGCATGGTGGCGGCCAATAGTGGCGCGGCCAGCTCCACCGCGGCCAGAAAAACGCCCGAGGCGGCGCGCACCAGCGCCAGCGCCGTCGGCTGGGTCAGCGCGAACTCGCCCAGAGGCGCGGCGCGGAAGCTGCGCACCACCGAGGCGATCAGAATGCGGTCGAGCCCCGCGGCGAGGACCACCAGCGTGCCCATCAACTGGAACAGGTCGCCCAGAAGCGGGGTCTGGATGGAGGAGGTTGGATCAAGCAGATTGACCAGCGAGAAGCTGAGCTGCAGCCCCGCAATCTGGCCGGCGAAGATAAGCATCTCGGTGAGCAGGGTGAGCGACAGCCCGTAGACCAGGCCCACGGCCAGCTCGCCGACCAGCGGAGCAAAGCCCAGCGTGGCATTGGCGTTGGGCAGCGCGGCCACCAGCGGGGCCAGCAGAAAGGCCAGCGCACCCACAAAGACCGCCTTCATGCGCGCCGGCAGCGCATCCGAGGTAAAGAACGGCGCAAAGAGCACCATCCCGCCGAGCCGCACCAGGGCCAGCGTCATTGCGCTCAGGAAATGGGTCCAGTCGGCGATGGTTGTACTCCTTTCCGCTGCGCTTGAAGCGGAGTTAGCGGGGTTAGCGGTGCTAGCGGAGTTAGCAGGGTCCGCGCCGTCTAGCTCCGCTAACACGCGCGCAGCGCGCGAACTCCGCTAACTCCGCTATCACCCGAGATAGCGGTGCAGATCGCCGAGCAGCATCACCGTGTAAGCGGCCATGCGTTCGAGGAACCAGGGCATGCCGGCCAGCAGGATCAGCGCCACGGCGGCTAGCCGCGGCACCGTGGTGAGCGACTGCTCCTGCAGGCTGGTGAGGGTCTGAAACAGGCTGAGCACAAAACTGAGCGCGGCGGCGGCAACCAGCAGCGGCGCGGCCAGAATGATGGCCTGCTTCATCAACTGGCGCATCAGTTCGGCAACCATGTCGGTGGTCATAAAAAATTCCTCAAAAGCTCTTCAGGAGCGAGCCGGCCAGCAGGTTCCAGCCATCCACCATCACGAAGAGCAGAATCTTCAAGGGCGTTGACACCACGACCGGCGGCAACTGGAACATGCCGATCGAGGTGGTGATCGACGCGGTCACAATGTCGATCAGCAGAAAGGGCAGATAGAGCACCGCGCCGATGGCGAAGCCGGCCTTGAGCTCGGAGAGAATGTAGGCCGGCACCACCACGCGCATGGGCAGATCGTCGGGCGCATTGGGCCGCTGAATCTGGCCGGCGGCGGCGAACAGCGCGAGGTCCTTTTCGCGGGCGTAGCGCAGCAGGAAGTGCTTTACCGGCTGCGCGCCGCGGTCGATGGCCTCGATGCCGGTGATCTGGCCCAGGCGATAGGGCTCGACGGCCTGCTGGTCGACCAGATTGAGCACCGGCGCCATGAGGAACCAGGTCATCATCAGCGCCAGGCCCATCAGCGTGGGGTTCGAGGGCGCGGTCTGCGTGCCCAGCGCCTGGCGCAGGAAGTGAAAGACCACCAGCAGGCGCACCAGCGGGGTCATGGCCATCAGGATGGCGGGCAGCAGCGTGACCAGGGTGAGGACGAAGAGAATCGTCCACGGGGTGGAGTCCGAGGGATGGAGCTTGGCGTTGAGATCGGGCAGCAAGGGCACCGGCGCGGCTGCGGCGAGGCGCGCCGCCCACCCAGTTACCACGAGACCCTCGCAGCACGGCCCGAAGTTGACGCACGGCCGGGGAGCGTTTTGCCCGCCGGCGGAGCCGCATTGCGCGCGGCCGGTCGTGCGGCTTCGTCGAGAGGATAGAAGGCCGATGCGCCCTCGGCCGAGGTGGCCACCAGGATGCGCCGGCCTTCGGCCTCGACCAGCGCCAGCGACTGCCGCGGCGCCAGCGTAATACGCTCGACCAGCGCCAGGCGCGGCGCAGAACGGCGGCGGCTGCCGAGCCTGCCGATCACGCGATCGAACAGCCGTGCGATCAGCCATCCAGTCCAGCCCCCGGCTGGCAGTCGAGCCCCCGATTCTTTCACGCTGCCCACCCTCGATCCCTCTCTTTGCGATTCCTCTCTTTGCGATTCCTCTCTTTGCGATTCCTCTCTTCGCCTCGCCGCCCGCTCAGACTAGCCGGGTCACGCGCACCGCCAACTGCGTGTCGATCACTTCAAACTCGCTCCACGCCAACTGCACATCGCCGGAGTTGAGCGGCAGGTCTTCGCCGTGCCCCCACTGCGACTCGATCAGCCGCCCCGGCTCGAGCGCCAGCAGATCGCGGACCCGAAACTCGCGCACCGGCACGGCCACATCGAGCTCCACCGGCAGCCGCGACACCGGAGTGGCCTGCTCGACGACATCGTCC
>JBAUCP010000744.1:0-2386 GCA_049677625.1 Occallatibacter sp.
CTGCATCACTACCAAAGGCACGGCGGGTGGGCGGTGCGGCTCCGGTGTTCACCGTTTGCGCAGGCGGAGGGACTCCCAGCTTGCGTCGGCGGTCCATCCGCCGTCGACGGTGAGGGTGTGACCGTTGATGAAGCCGCTTTCGCGCGGATCGGCGAGGAAGGCGATGGCGCGGGCGATGTCGTCGGGCGAGGCGAAGCGGCCCATGGGCACGCGGTGGGCGATGTCGGCGTCAGTGTAGCTGCCGCCGGCCTGGTCGGCGAAGTCCATCTCGGTTTTTACCCAGCCGGGGCAGACGGCGTTGACGCGCACGCCGCGGCCGCCCCATTCGGCGGCCAGGGTGCGGGTGAGGCCGACAAGACCATGTTTGGACGCGTTGTAGGCGGCGCGGTCGGAGACCCCGAGCAATCCGGCGATGGAGGCGACATTGACAATCGATCCGCTGCCGGCTGCGAGCATCTGTGTGCCGAAGGCCTTCGACAAGAGAAACGGCGCGACGAGATTCACCTCGAGGACGCGGCGGAAGTCGGCGGCTTGGGTGAGCTCGGCTGGGCCGATGAGGCTGATTCCGGCATTGTTGACGAGCACGTCGGCACGGCCGTAGCGCGTGAATACTTGCGCGGCGAAGTCGTTGACCTGGGCTTCGTCGGCCACGTTGCCGACGCAGGTGATGACTTCGCTGCCTGCGGATGCGATGGCCTTTGCTGTCTCCGCAGGTTCGCGCAGGTCGATGATGGCGATCCGGTAGCCGCGCTCGGCCAGCAGCTCCGCGGTGCGGCGGCCTATGCCCTGCGCTCCTCCGGTGATGACTGCTGCGGGTTTGCTTTCGCTCATGTGTCTGCCTCCAGAGTCTATGTTCGCAAATGGGGGTTCGCAAATGCGGCTGCATGATGTCGTAGAATGGCTCGGTCTTTGGAATGCTCGCTCTTGGGCTGCGTAAACGCTTCCCCGGAGGAAGCGGGACGAGCGAAGCCGGATTCCATCAGCGGATTTTTTGAGCGAAGAATTTGAGTGAGTGGGGGAGTGGTGAAGATGAACCGTTTTGTTCGTAGTTTTGCTTTGCCGGCGCTGGCTGCTGCCGGCCTGGTTGCGGCGGCACATGCGCAGGCGGTGAACGAGATCGGCGGAGAGAAGCTGGTGACGCTGAGCCGCACGGCGGTGAGCACCACCCAGCCGGAGTTTACCGGGGTGACGGTGATGCCGGGCCGTGGCATGGAGCTGCTCTACGTCAAGGCCAACTTTCCCGGCAAAGGCGAGGTGAACGTGCTGGCCTCGCCGGACCTGGCTACGTCTGAAGACATGCTCGACAAGCAGGACACGGCCGACGGCGACCTGGGCTACCGGCTGGGCGCGGCGTTTCTTTGTCCGTATCCCAACCGCATCCGCGGCAAGCTCTCGGCCGACGGGCAGACATTGACCACGGAGTGGCAGGGCCACGTGCTGACGCTGCCGGCCAACAACATCGGCAAGCTGCCAGGCGCGGAGCGGCACGCCATGCATGGGCTGATCCTGAAGGCGAAGACCGAAGAGATTCACGTCTCGAAGATGCCGGGCGGCGAGCAGGTGACGGGCGTGATCCATGCGGGCGACTTCGGCGGGCACTGGCTCTCGAAGACCGACCTGGTGGTGACGATCACGCTCACGGCGGAGGCCGTGGACGCGTCGATCGTGGCCCACAACGTGGGCAGCGAGGCGGAGCCCATCGCGCTGGGATGGCATCCGTACTTCACGCTGCCGTCGGACGACCGGTCGCAGGTACGCATCCACATTCCGGGCTCGGAGCTGGCGCAGGTGGATGGGTACGATAATGTGTTTCCGACCGGCAAGCTGCTGCCGGTGGAGGGCACGCGGTTCGATCTGCGCGCGGCAGACGGCGTGGCGCTCGGCACCAATTTTTTCGACGACAACTGGAGCCATCTCGCGTGGAAAAACGGCGTGGTGACGGTGAAGGTGATCGATCCGGCGGCGCATTACGGCGTGGGTATCGAAGGACTGACGCCGCTGATCCGGACGCTTCAGATGTATGCCCCGCCGGACAAGCAGTTTGTGGCGATCGAAGACCAGTACAACTTTGCCGATCCGTTCGGCAAGGAGTGGGGATCGATGGATACCGGGATGGTGACGCTGAAGCCGGGGCAGAGCACGAAGTGGCATGTGCGGCTGCGGGTGTTTGTGCCGTAGGGGCCCGCGCGAAATTTATTGCATATATTGAATGCCCTAGAAGCAGGTCCTTCGGCTGCGTTGGGAGCGAACTGCGCTCCCAACTTCGCTCAGAGGCTGTGACTTTTTCGATTTGCTTTGCGGTATGGAATGAGATTTCCAGATAGCTTCAGTCTATAAGCAAGACATGGGCGAATTTTCTACGGAAAGAGGTGGTTCGGCGGTTCGT